>CAYHRR010000569.1:0-2922 GCA_964358875.1 uncultured Planctomycetaceae bacterium
CTGCAAATCCTCGACGACGGGCGCTTGACCGACGGTCAGGGGCGCACGGTCGACTTCACGCAAACGCTCGTGCTGATGACGAGCAACCTGCGCGAGGACTCGCAGCTGCGCGATTTCTTCCGGCCGGAGTTCATCAATCGCCTCGACGAGGTGCTCACGTTCAACGCGCTCGAGCCCGATCGCATCCGCGCGATCGTCGACATCCAACTCGCGCGCTTGTCGAAGCACCTCGCCGAACAGGAGATCGAACTCGAACTGACCGGCGCCGCGAAGGAAGCCCTCGCGAAGGAAGGCTACGACCCCGAATTCGGCGCGCGGCCGCTGAAGCGCGTCATCCAAAAGCGCGTCCAGAACCTGCTCGCCGACGCGATCCTCTCGAACAAGCTCAGCGCCGGTAGCCGAGCATCGATCGACTGGCGCGGCGGCAAGTTCGAACTCAGCGCGCGCAAGAACGAGCCGGAGTACACGCCGGCAGGCTGAGGCAGCGACCGCCCTGAGACCTACCCACTCGACCGGCAAACACGCCGCTGTGTGAGATGGTCACGCCGTTTCTTGTGCCGACCGAAAGCGTCATTTCGCGCGCGGCGTCGCTCTCGTACCCCGCTGCTCACATGGCGCTGGAGCAGCGCGTTCCGCCGCAGACGCTGACGGACCTCGACGCGAGCACGTGTGCGATTCAGCCCGAGAACGCCGGCGCCGCAAGAACGTCGTGCGGCTCGCGTGGTCCGCACAAAACGAACTTGGTGCCGACCAACGCGATCGAGTGCACCTGCATTCCGCAAACCTGCGCGGGGCGGGGCACGCGCTTTCGATGACGCCTGCGAACTTGTGCTATTGCTCAATGCAGACTGAGTCGCGAACAGCGCACCCGAGCAGCAGTCGTCCCGCCGCTCACCGGGCCGCGAACGCAACGTGACATGCCCCAATGCTCGTCTGCGTTGTATCGAGACTCGGCGTTCGCATCTCCACACAGCACGACGCGCCTACCCTCGACTTCTTGACGGCACTGTCGCCCGCACAATTCCGCACTCGGCGTGTAGCATGCGTTTCTGCGCGGCGGTGTGCGTTCAGCCCGAAGAAGACCGATCGGCTTCGCCCGCGGCAGAACCCATCCGCTCCCCGCCGTGCGCGTTCCGCTGCGTCGCGCGTGCATTCCAACTCGGAGTACTCGTCCCATGTGCGATTCGCGACGTTCGTTCGATTCCGTCGTGCTCCTGTCGTTCCTCATCGCTCCCGCAGCAGCTGCTAGCCCGAAGCTCTCGCCGCCGCAGGAGACCAGCGAGCTCATGGCGATCGCCGAGGGCTCTGGGGCCGAGCGCGCGTTCGCGGAGGTAACTCAAGCGAACGAGGATTCGTGGATCGAGTCCGACCACGTGCGGGCCTTCGTCTCGAGCACGCCCATGGGGCTCGACCTGTTCCCCGAAGGCCTACTGGACATCGCTGTGGTCGGCGACACGTTGTACGGCTGTGGTCAATTCAACCTCATCGGGCTCGGGGCACGCGGGTGTGCGGTCGTCGACAACATGACCGGTGCGGTGCAATCGCAGAGGCCGTCGGTCGTCGGTGACGTGAGGTGCGCGCTCGCGGACGGATCCGAGGGTTGGTTCCTCGGCGGCTCGATCAGCAGCGTGGACGGTCAGCAACTGCTCGGCGTCGCGCGTATCGGCGCCGACGGGACTCTCCTGCCGTTCAACGCTCGGATCGACGACGGCTACGTGACTGCACTCGCGCTTTCCAATGGAGTGCTCTACCTCGGTGGTGAGTTCCACCATGTCGCCGGTGTCGCGCGCGAGCGCATGGCCGCCGTCGACGCTTCGACCGGCGCGCTGTTGCCGTGGAATCCGACGGTGGGTGAAGCTTGGACCGGCAGTGACTCTGTGTTGGCGCTCGAAGTTTCGGGCAATTCGGTCGTCGTCGGTGGGCTGTTCCAGCGACTGCTTGGCGGAGCTTTGCGCCGCAACCTCGGAATCGTCGACGCCGCCACCGGACTCACTGCGTTGAGTTGGAATCCGCAGCCGAACGGCGGCGTCGAAGACATCGAGATCGGCGGCGGCAAGCTGTTCGTAGTCGGAGGCTTCACCAACATTGGTTCGGTGAACCGCAAGGCGATCGCGCGCTTCGATCTGGCCACGCTGACACTTGACTCATTTGGGACCACCATCACCGGAGGCTTCAGCCGTCTCGCCGTGCTCGGAAACGCCGTCTACGCGTGCGGGAGCCTATCCGTCGTAGGTGGCCAGACGCGCTCCGGCGGTGCGGCCTTCGACCTCACCAGCGGTGCGCTCTTGCCGTGGAATCCCAATCTGAAGTCCGAAGGCGGTTCCAACGCGTCGGCCGACACGGTTGCCGTCGCTCAAAACTCACTCGTGATCGGCGGTCCGTTCGCCTTCGCCGGAACCGAGCGGCGCATGCGCTTGGCACAGGTCGATCCGATCACCGGCGCTGCTACACCGTGGCAGTGTCACGTCGGTGGAGACACGTCCCATGTCTACGCAACGGCCTCTGAATCCGGTCAGACACTGATAGCAGGTGACTTCAGCATCGTGGGCGGACTCTGGCGTACCGGAGCCGCAGCTTGGGATCTAACCACCGGTGCGCTGCTGCCCTGGGCTCCGGAAGTGCGAGCGAGCGGCGGGTGGCCTACCGGCGTGCTCGCGATCGAAGCCACGCCCAGTCGCGTCTATCTCGGCGGTGTGTTCAAGACAGTCAACGGCGTGCAGCGCTACGACATCGCGGCCGTCGATCCGGTCACCGGCGCGACGGACACGTTGTTCCTCGTGCCGGGCTTCTTTCATCCAACGAGTGACTTCATCAACAATCTCGCTATCGGCGGGGGGCGCCTGTTCGCAGCTGGTTCCTTCAACCTTGCGAACTCGACGATGTCCGGGCTCGGAGCGTTCTCCCCGGTGACGGGCAATCTGT
>CAYHRR010000570.1:0-2921 GCA_964358875.1 uncultured Planctomycetaceae bacterium
ACAACACCTTCGCATCGGTGCGAATAGTTGACGGTGGAGCCTGGCTCCGTACATGGCACGTGCGCGCGGGCTTCGCGCGCGAACTCGCACTTGCTGGGTGCACGCAACCCTCGGCCACGCATGGTCCGTAGGCAGACGCAACGAAACAGCGAGGCCGAGCACCGTTGCAGGTGCTCGGCCTCGCTCAGCGAACTCGCGCCGACGCGTCATTGCGAATAGTTGACGGTGGAGCCTGGCTCCGTACCGCAATTCAGTCGCAGATGAAGAACGCTGTCGCGTCGGTCAAGCCGGTGTGGCTGGGGTCCGGCGGATCGCGGTACCAGAACTGCGAGTACACGACGTCACCGGCCTGCAAGCCGAACGACGCCGCGTACGCGCGCGTGAAGGCGAAGTCGTACGAGCCCGTGCAATCCGAGCCGCTCGGCGAACCGCCGGCATTCATCAGCACGGAGCGAATCACCGGATTGCCCACGCACTTGATGCCGCCTTGGAACGGCACGGACGACGGGCTGCTGCCCCAAAACAAAACGCCGTTCTGCTGGTTGAGAATGTCCGTGGCGTACAGATGCAAATGATCGGGACCGATCATGCCGAGGTAGCCCGAGAAGGTCATGTAGGGCAGACAGAACTGACTGTTCAGCTTTGCCGTGCAGTAGCTCCAACCGCCGTTGTAGTTGACGTAGTACGGCCCCGCGTGCTCGGTCGCACCGACGTTGCCGCCGTAGTCGATAGCGCGCACGTGGAAGTAATACGGGTATGCCGAATCCGCCGCGTAGTAGGAGTCGCTGAGCGCGAAGGTGTCGGCATAGATGTCAGGATCCGTCGTCGGATTCTGATCCCACTCGATCGAATACCCGTAGACGCCCGCGACGTTGTCGGTCGAAGCGATCCAGTCGACGCTGATCGTGCTGTCGATGTCCCACACACCCGGGGTGTGCGTCGACGACGACAACCCGGACACGTTGCTCGGCGGCGTGCTGTCGACGACGACGTAGGCATAGTCGTAGACCGCACCGACGTTATCGGCGTAAGCCCAGCCTTCGAGGTACTGCCAGCCTTCGTAGTAGAAGGCCAAGTTGTGCACCGTCGAGCGCGAGTTGTAGTTGATGACGTCGCCGAGCGAAATCGAGGTCGAGCCGTAGGAGTTGTCGGTCAGATCGTCGTAGGCGCCGTCATTGAGATACCGATAAGCACTGTTGGTCGCGGCACCGCTGTTGTTCAGATCCAAATGCACTGCCGACGCGACGTAGGACGGTGAGTAATACGTCGACGTGAACTGCACGTTTTGGCCGACCTGCGCGTAGGTCGTGCCGGTGCTGATGTCGAAACTCGCAGCCGGCGTCGTGTCGCCGTACTCGACGAAAACCGTCACGCCGAAGTGGCTAGTCGTCGTCGCGCTGTAGGGACTCAGCTTCCACTTGTAGTAGCCGGCCGCGGGCGCGTTGATCGTGCGGATCTCGGTGTTGTCGACGCTCGACAGTCCGGCCGTCCACTCGCCGGTGTTGTAGCCCGCGCCGTAGGGCGCTTGATCGATGTACATGTCCCAGTCGTTGATCGCCGCGCGCGAAGCGCCCGCCGACGCCGCTTGCTCGTGCCACGTCATGCACACGACGATGCGATCGCAGCCCGGATTCACGTAGAACTCGGCCTCCGTGCCCTGCGCGGCGCCGAGGTCGAAGGTCCAGTTGTTCCAACCGGTGTCGTTGGTACCGAAGTTGGCGAGGTACGACTCAACGCGGCCCGCGCCATAGACGTCGAGATCCGTGTCGCCGTAATTGACGTGGCTCGCGTCGTTCTTGGTCACCGCGCTCGCCATCATCACCGACGCCTTACCGGCCGGCCAGTAGCGCAACCAGTCGTAGCCGTCGAGCAGCGTCGCCGCGACTCCGGCGACGTGCGGCGAAGCCATGCTCGTGCCGGACTTGTTGGTGTAGGACGAGGTCGTGCCGGCCGAGATCGACTTGATCCAATCACCGGGCGCGGCGATGTTCGGCTTCCAACGGTTGTCGCGCATCGGGCCGCGGCTGGAGAAGCTCGACACTTCACCGGGATACTGCGAGCCGGACTTGTAGTCGTTGACGCTCGCCACGGCGAAGGCGTTCTTCGCGCCCGCCTCGAGTCCGATCGTGCCCGCGCCAGAACCGTCGTTTCCGGCGGCGAAAACGTACATCTGGCGCTGCCAATAGACCTCGTCGTCGATCATGCGCGCTTCGGTCTCGGTGCCGAGCCAGGCCTGACCGACCGGACCCGCGCCCCAGGAGTTGTTGACCACCATCGGCTTCGAGGTCGTGCTCACGCCGTCGAAGTAGTCCGTGCGCATCGTCGACAGCGCGCCGGCGAGGTTGATCGACTGCGTGCCGCAACCCATCAGGATGCGCACGTTGTAGTAACGACCGGCAGCGCCCCAACCGAGGCCCGGCGCCGCGCCGGTTTTCGCGCCGTCGTTCCAACCGTTGCCCGCGAAGGTGCCGGTGACGTGCGTGCCGTGACCGCACGGATCGGCCCAGGCGCCTGTGCCTGCTCCCGAGTAGTCCCAACCGACCGCGTTCAGGTGCGACGTGATGTCGTAGTGCGTGTAGCTCAAGCCCGTGTCCATGAAGCCGGCCGTGACCGTTTGAGTCGTGCCGCCGTTGCGCGAATAGCGCGTGCTGTCGGCCATCAACATCGGCATCGAGTCTTCGTGCAGGGTGTGCGTCGGCGCGGACTCGTCGACGAACTGCACGAAGTCGAGCGAAGTCAGCGTCTCGAGCGCCGAAGGCAGCGCGCGCACTTGGAACGCGCGCAGCGTGTCGGTCTCGATCACGCTGCCAAACTGCGACCGTGTCGCAGTGCCGTCGGCGCCATTGCTGCCAAGCCGCACCGTGACCTGCGAGGCAAAGAAAAGCACCCCGCCACTGGGCGGCGGTGTATCCCAGGCGCCG
>CAYHRR010000571.1:0-2915 GCA_964358875.1 uncultured Planctomycetaceae bacterium
CTCAAGGTGCTCGAGAGCCTCGGCTCGCGCACCGTGCAGCGCGCGGACGGCTCGATCGAAGTGTGTTCCGCCGCACTTCCGAAGGACGCGGCCGGTTGGGAATACGTGCGCAAGATGCGCGGCTCGATCGCCGTGCTCGGGCCGATCTTGTCGCGCACCGGACGCGCGACGATCAGTCAACCCGGCGGCTGCGTCATCGGCGTGCGCCCGATCGACTTGCACATCAAGGGCATGCAGGCGCTCGGCGCCAAGGTGTCGAGCCAGCACGGCGATGTGATCGCCGAAGCGCCGCGCGGCGGGTTGATCGGCGCGGATCTGTACCTCGGCGGCGCGCAGGGCCCGACGGTGCTCGGCACCGCCAACGTGATGATGGCCGCGACGCTCGCCAAGGGTCGCACGGTGATCCACGGCGCCGCGTGCGAGCCTGAAGTCGTCGACCTCGGCGACTGCCTGATCAAGATGGGCGCGCGCATCCGCGGCCTGGGTTCGCCGCGTATCGAAATCAACGGCGTCGACAAGCTGCACGGCGCGACGCACGCGGTGATTCCCGATCGCATCGAAGCGGGCACGTTCGTCATCGCGGGCGCGATCACCGGCGGAGCGGTGCGCGTCGAGAAATGCCGCCCCGATCACTTGATGATCCTGCTCGAACGCCTCGGTGAAGCGGGCATCACCTGCAAGCAAGGCAAGGACTGGATCGAGACCGTGCCCTACGACACACGCGCGCGCCGGCCGAAGCCGACCGATGTCACGACGCTGCCGTACCCGGCCTTTCCGACCGACTTGCAGGCGCAGTGGATGGCGTTGATGACGACGGCGGGCGGCATGAGCTTGGTGACCGAGACGATTTTCCCCGATCGCTACATGCACGTCGCCGAGTTGATGCGCATGGGCGCGAACGTGCGCCGTCAAGGCGCGTCGGCGATCGTGATGGGGCCGGCGGATTTGTCCGGCGCGCAGGTGATGGCCAGCGACTTGCGCGCCTCGGCGGCGCTCGTGCTCGCGGGCTTGATCGCGCGCGGCACGACGGAGATCCATCGCGTCTACCACATCGACCGCGGCTACGAACGCATCGAGGAGCGCCTGCAGCGACTCGGCGCGTCGATCCAACGCGTCGACGAGAAATCTGTGCCGTCGACGGACGAACCGCCGACGCCGGACGTGCTCAAGCCGGCCGCGCGGCGCAAGCCCGCGCGTGTCGTTTCCACACCGCGCGTCGTTTCCACACCGTCGGTGAAGAACGCAAAACTCGCGGCGAAGAAGCGCGTGGTTGCGAAGTCGCACTGAACCTCTCGAGGAGCAAGAACCATGACCGAATTCCCCGGTACGAACCCCTACGAAGCGCCGCGCGAGAGCGTTGCCGCGCAAGCGACGCCGGGTTTTCGCGCGCCGCTCGAGTGGTCGGTGACGGAGGCGATCGAGTACGGATTCCGCACCACGTTCAAGCGCCCCGTATCGATTGCGATCGCGGCTGTCGTGCTGCTCGCACCGATGGTGCCGCTGCTCGTGTTCGAGTTCGTGTGGCTGGTGCCGCGGATGAGCAACCACCCCGAGGAGATGCTGAGCACGATCCTGATCCTCTACGGCGTGATGTTCGCGATGCTGCCGCTCAACCTGTACCTGACGCTCGGACAGTTGCGCTTCACGCTCGCCTCGGCCCGCGGACGCAACGCCGGGTTCGCGGAAGTGTTCGCGCCGACGCACTACTTCGCGTTCCTCGTCGCCTACATCCTGTTCATCATCACGACGAACATCGGCTTCGTGCTGTGCCTCGTCCCGGGCTTCTTCTTGATGTGCGCGTGGGCGCCGTTCGGGGCACTGATCTGCGATGGACGTGCGGGCGTCATCGATTCGTTCGGACAGGCCTGGAGATTAACGGCGGGCCAGCGCGGCAAGCTGTTCCTGTTCGGACTGTTGGCGACCGGTGTCTTGCTCGCCGGCTTCGTCGCTTTGTGCATCGGCGTGCTTGTCGCCATTCCTGTCGTCTACTACGCCTACGCGTTCGTGTGCCTCAGACTCTCCGGCGAGGAACCGGCTGCGCTAGACGCGTGAACGAGCAGGTCGCCGTGCGCGCGCGCAACAAGGCGCGACAAGCGGCGCGACGTGCTCCATAATCCCGCGCCCACATGTTCGAAAACCTCACCACCAAGCTCGGCGGCGCCTTCTCCTTCCTGCGCGGCAGCGCGGAGCTCAACGAAGACAACATCGAGGAGGGGCTGCGCGCGGTGCGCGCCGCGTTGCTCGAAGCGGACGTGCACTTCAAGGTCGCGCGCGACTTCACCGACCGCGTCCGCGAGCGCGTCGTCGGCGGCAAGCTGCTCAAGGGCGTCGAAGCCTCGCAGCAGTTCGTGCACGCCTGCCACGAGGAACTCGTCCAGTTGATGGGGCCCGAGGACGCGCGCCTGGAATTCGCGAAGTCCGGGCCGACCGTGATCTTGATGGCGGGCTTGCAGGGCGCCGGCAAGACCACGACCTGCGCCAAGCTCGCGAAGTTGTTGAAGGAGAAGCACTCCAAGCGCCCGTTGCTCGTCGCGGCCGACGTCAAGCGCCCTGCAGCGGTCGAACAGTTGCGCGTGCTCGGCGCAAAGATCGGCGTTCCGGTGTTCAACGTCGGCGGCGTAGCAGCGCCCGAGGTGTGCGCGCAAGGGCTCGAGTTCGCGCGCGCCAACGGCCACGACGTCGTGATCCTCGACACCGCCGGACGTCTGCACGTCGACGCAGACATGATGGCCGAAGTCGCCGAGGTCGCGCGGCGCGCGCCGCCGCACAACCAAGTGCTCGTCGTCGACGCGATGACCGGTCAAGACGCCGTGCGCTCGGCGCAGGCCTTCAACGAGAAGCTCGCGCTGACCGGCGTGATCCTGACCAAGCTCGACGGCGACGCGCGCGGCGGCGCGGCCCTGTCGATCAAGGCC
>CAYHRR010000572.1:0-2901 GCA_964358875.1 uncultured Planctomycetaceae bacterium
CGCCGCGCTGATGCAGGCGATCGACGTTCTGCGTGATCACGCGATGCAGCGAACCGCGACGCGCGAGTTCAGCGAAAAAACGATGCGCCGGATTCGGCTCGGCGCCGCGCAACACCAGATAGAAGTCCTGGCTCATCTCCCAATACTTCGCGCGGCTCTCCTCGCTGGCGAGGAAGCGCTCCCAGCGAAAATGCGCCGTGTCGTAGTGCTTCCACGCGACGGCGCCGGTGCGGTAGTCGGGAATGCCGGACTCGGTCGAAAGGCCCGCGCCGGTGATCGCGACGATGCGCCGCGCACCTGCGACGAGAGCGCGCGCATGCGCGAGATCCGCGGCATCGTGCGCGGCGTTGACGGCGCTGGGATCGCGCGCGGCTAGGCCGCTCCAATACATGCGGCCGAACTCGCGGCCCTTCGACCAACGCTCGGCGTTCTCGGGTGTGCCGAGCTTGTGCAGCGGGACCAGGTTCGGCAGCCAGCGCGCTTCGCGCGGGCCAAAGCGCAACACCAACAGGAACACGGTCGTCGTCGTCCAAAACGGCAGCGTCAACAGCGGCAGCGTGTGCTCGCGCAGCAGCAGGCCGAGCGCGACCCACACGAAGAACGACGCGACGACGCCGAGCACCGCGAAGCTCCACGCGCGCACACCGCCCGCGACCAAAGCTCCGCCAAGCGCGACGAAAGTGGGCGCCGCCGTTGTCAGAACGAACGAGCTGCACAGCGCTCCATACCAACCCAGACATGCGAAGCCGACGAGCGCGCCCGTCGCGACGCCCGCGACGAACAACACCAGCACGCGCCGTGAATGCACGGCGAAACCTGCGACGATCAACGCCATCGTCGGCCATTCACGCCAGTTCGTGCTCAAGGCGCTGCGCATCTCGCTGTCGTAGAAGCGCGCGTCGAACACGCTGTGCCAGTCGACGAGATTGTCGGGCAACTTGGTCGACGGCCATGGGGTGTAACCCGCGCTCGCCGTCAACACGGCAACCAGCGGGTACGCGACGACCAGCGATGCGAGCGACAGCGGCGCGACGGCCCAACGCCTCGCCCACCAACCGTCGATCAAGCGTGTCTGCACCCAGGTCGTCGCTGCGGCGGCGAGCGGCACGAGCGCGAACAGCAACTCGTGCGGCGCGTCGATGCTGAACAACGCGAAGGCCACGAGCGCGCCGTTGAAGCCGAACAGGCCTTGCGAGATCTCGACGCGATCGCGGCGCAAGGCGTGCGCGAGCGCCGTCGACGCGAGCAAGCCGATCAGCACGGCCGTGCCAAGCGTCGCCGAAGCCGCGAAGGTCGCGAGCAGGAACAAGGCGCCGGCGGGAGCACTCGGCGCGAAGAACAGCGCGCCGTAGCCGGTCAAGAACGCGCGGTAGAAGTCGTCGTCGCGGAAGCGCTGTTCCACGGCCGTTGCGCTCTATTTCTTCCGCGCCAAGAACGACGCTTTGGTTTCCGCGTTGAGCAGATGCGCGGGCAAGCGCTCAGGTTCGCGCACGTACTCGTCGCTCTCGCTCTCGCGGATCACGCTGACACCTCCCGCGTGAACCATCACGTACGCCGGCCGCATGTAGATGAACTGCATCGACTGCGAGAAGTTGTACGCGCCGACGTCGCCGATCACGAGCAAGTCGCCCGCGCGCAAGGCCGGCAACTGAAGCGCCTGACGGATGCAGTCGATCTGCATGCACAACGGCCCGACCATGCGATAGCTCTCGACCGCGCCGCCCTTGTCCTCGGCCGGACGGATCTCGTGGTCGTACCAATACGCCGTCGGAAGGATGTGCACGCCGCAATCGACGAGCGCCGCCTTTTGCTGGCCCGAAGTGCGCTTGACCGCGCGCACGGTGGTGATCATCGACACCGCCGCGTCGACGAGGATGCGACCGGGTTCGAGGAACAAGCGCGGCGGCGACTTGAACTGCTTCGCCGCGCGGCGCAACGGCGCCGTGATCGCCTCGGCGTAGGCCTGCGGACCGACGGCGAGCGCTTCTCCGGGAAGCAGCGTGTGGTGCAGCGTGTTGCGCGTCGCATAACCGCCGCCGATATCGAGGTACTTGATCGCGAGTCCGAGTTCGCGCTCGACGCGCAACGCAAAGCTGATCAGCGCTTCGATCGCGCGGCCGTAAACCTCGGGGTCGGGCAGATACGTGCCGACGTGCAAGTGCAAACCGTCGAGACGCAATTTCGGCTCGGCGGCGAGCGCGCGCGCCGCTTCGAGCGCGTGCTCACTCTCGAGGTTGAAGCCGAATTTGTCCCAGGGCGGATAGTTGAGCCGAATCGAACAGCGCAGACCGACGCCGCGCGGCTCCTTGAATTCGCGCGAGAGCTCGATCACGCGCTCGAGTTCGTCATCGCCGTCGAGATGCACGTGCGCGCCTTCGTCGAAGGCCAGGCGCAAATCGGCGTCGGTTTTGTAGGGACCGTTGAACAGGATCTCGTGGCCCGGAATCCCCAGGTCGCGGCACAAGCGGTACTCGAAGCCCGACACGACCTCGCCCCAAGCACCTTCGGAGCGGAAGGTCGCGACGACCGCGGACAGATAGTTGGTCTTGACCGAACAGCCGATGTAGGTGTCGGGCCAACCGGAGCGAAAGGCCGTGATCATGCCGCGATAAGCGGCGCGCAGCGCGGACTCGTCGACGACGCACAGCGGACTTCCGAAGCGCTCGACCAAGTCCTTCACGGCGTGGCCGGCGATCGAGCTGCGCGCGCTCGTGCGCCGCGCGGCGAGCGGCGGACGTTCGAGCGGTCCGGCGGGCAGCGCGTGAAGCTCCGGCGATGCGTAGCGTTGCTTGGTCTTCGATTTCGCCATGGTGGTTCTCAGTTCGAGAGCGCGGCTGCAGGCGCGTTCGCGTCGATCACGATGTCCTGGGCTGTTTGCGAGAACAGCGTTCCCGCTGGCAC
>CAYHRR010000573.1:0-2892 GCA_964358875.1 uncultured Planctomycetaceae bacterium
AGACCGACAAGATGTAGCCGCCGAATTTCGTGACGACGGCGACGTACCACACGTAGTCGCTCGCGGTCGCCGAATCGGCCGGTCGCGAAAAGCCGTGAACGATGGAGCCGTAGGGCGCGTAGCCGAAGGCGCCGGGCACGAGGCGCGCACTGACGAGTTCGAAGATGTCCTCGTCTTTCGATGCGGAATCAGCAGCTGCGCGCACGCCCCACAAAAGCTCGCTCGGTTCGGAATCGAGGTCGCCGCTCTTGTCGAGACGCGCGCTCATCAACGCCTTGCCGAGATCGGCATTCCAGGCGCCGAGCATGTCGGCGTCGGACTTCGACTTGTCGAGTTTCCTCACGCCGGTGAATTGCGCGGGAAACGTGAGCGTCAATCCAAGCTCGGCAAATGACTCAGCCTTCGGTGATTTCTGTTCGAGCAGCGCGAGGTCCGCACGTTGAAACGAGACGAGAAGCAATGTTGCGAGCATGGCGGCGGAGTCTAGCGGCGCGAGTCAGCGTGTCGAGTCTCCGTAGCGCGTACGCAGGGCCGTCAATTCGGCTTCGAGCTTCGCGCGGAGTTCTTTGTGCTCATCGACACCAGCGAGATTGACGAGTTCGTGCGGATCGCGCTCGAGGTCGTACATCTCCCAACGATCGAGTTGCGGGAAGTAGATCAGCTTCGCGTTGTCCGTGCGCACGCCGTAGTGCGGCTGCACACGGTGGTCGACGGGGAACTCGTAATAGCGGTAGTAAATCGAAGTGCGCCAATCCGCGGGCACAGCACCGCGCAGCAGCGGAACGAGGCTCAGGCCCTGCGCGCGCTCGATCGGCGCCGCGCGCGCGCACTCGATCAAAGTCGGCGCTATGTCGATGTTCTGCGCGAGATGGCGTTCGACCGAGCCGGGTGCGACGACGCCGGGCCAACGCACGATCAACGGTGCGAGCAGCGCTTCCTCGTACATCCAGCGCTTGTCGTACCAGCCGTGTTCGCCGAGGAAAAAGCCCTGGTCGGACACGTACACGACGAGCGTGTAGCGTGCGAGGTCGTGGGCGTCGAGGTAGGCGAGCACACGACCGACGCTGGCGTCGATGCCGGCGATGCAGCGCAGGTAGTCCTTGACGAAACGTTGGTGGTTCCAGCGCGTGCGCGCCGCACCTTCGAGCTTGCTCGCGCGCAGCGCGGCGTTCTCCGCGTCGTAGCACTCGCGCCACGCAGCGAGCGCGGCCGGCGCGAGCTTCGGCGCGTCGCCGAGCTTCAAGTCGTAGTCGGTCAGATGTCGCGCCACCGTCATTTCCGCCTCGCCCGCGCCGCGCGCGCGTGTGGCGTAATCGTCGAACAAGGTCGCGGGCTCGGGCAATGCCTCGTCGCGGTAGAGCGCGAATTCGCTTGGACCCGGCAGCCACGATCGATGCGGTGCTTTGTGGTGCAGGCACAACAAGAACGGCTTCGACACGTCGCGTTTGTCGAGCCAGCTGAGCGCGAGGTCGGTCAAGACCTCGGTCACGTAGCCTGTCGTTGCATGCTCACCCTGCGCGTTGCGCAGTTTGGGGTCGTAATACACGCCCTGCTCCGGCAGCACGTCCCAAGTATCGAAGCCCGTCGGCGCAGCGTGCAAATGCCACTTGCCGAACAGCGCTGTTCGATAGTCGGCTGCCTGCAATTGCTTGGGGAAATTCGGCTGAGCGCCGTCGAGCGGTTTCACATTGTCGACGACGCCGTGCACATGGCTGTGCACGCCGGTCAGCATCGACGCGCGCGACGGCGAGCAGATCGCATTGCCGCAGGCAAAGCGTTCGAAGCGCATGCCTTCCGCCGCCAAGCGATCGAGGTTCGGCGTGTGGGCGACCGGCGAGCCGTAACAGCCGAGCGCGTTCGTCGCGTGATCGTCGGCGAGGATGAACACGATGTTGGGCGGCGGCGCGGATGCGGTCGGAGCGGACTGCGGGCCGATCAACGAAGCTGCGACGGCGAACAGGTTGAGGTGCACGAGCGAGAGGCTACCGCTGCGTTCGTCCCCGCGGCGAGCGCGCCGGCGCTTCAGCGCGGCAGGATTTGTTCGAGCGCGAGCTCGAGCGCTATCGATTTGCCGTCGCGCTCGATGGTGACGACGAGGGACTCCCGTGACTCGTCGCGCACAACTTCGAGAGCGCGTGCGAATTCGGTCAGTCCGCCGCCGCGCAGGTCGATGTCGTCAACCGCTAAAACGCGCTGGCCCGGAGCGAGGCCGGAACGGGCCGCCGACGAGCTTTCGATCACGGTGGAAACACGCACTGCGCCGTCGGCAAACGTGAGGCCGAGGCCGTGCGTCCGCAAACACACCCGCCCCAGCTTGGCCGGCTCAGCGACGTGCAGTTGCTTGGTACGCCAATCGAGCACGATGCGCGTGCGTTCGAAAAAGCGGTTGCCGAGGCTCGCAGCTCCGCCGGGTTGCACTTGGCCGATCATGTCGGTGAGCGTCGTGCCCGCGAGATTCACGTCGGTGAGCCACACGAGACGTGCGCCCTCCTTGGACTTGCCGAAGGCGCCCGACTGAGCGCTGCCGAGCACGGCGACTGCGGGCTGCGTCGCCAGCGGTGCGAGCAACGACTCAGGCAGTTGCAGGAACCCGTTGCTGCCCGTGTCGAGAATCGCGCGCGTCACAGCGGCTGTCCCAACGCGCAGCGCGAGCAAAGGTGCGCCCTGCGTGGAGGTCGTGAAGTCGAAGCTCGCACCTTCGCTCGGCCTGAATTTCGCGCCGTCGGGACCGAGCTCGATCGTGCGCGCGCCGTAGTCGATCGCAAGCGCTCCCAGACGCAGCAGGTTCGTTCCGATCAAGCCGTCGACCTCGCGCTCACGCATCACCGGGAGCGCCCGCAAGTCGACGACGACGGCCACCAGATCGGAGAAGCGCGCGGCACCGAGCTCGAT
>CAYHRR010000574.1:0-836 GCA_964358875.1 uncultured Planctomycetaceae bacterium
CTTGGATTGCTCCGCCCACTTGCGCCAACAGGCGACGACTTGCGCGTGGTGCGCAGGGCGTTCACCGAGCGGAAAGCCGAGCATCGAATCGGGCGTTGCGATCGCAGCGTCGTAGGTCGCGTCGGGAAAGAACGCGGCGGTGTATTCGAGCCCTTGCGGCGGCGCGAGTTGCACGGTCGGCGTGGGAGTCTTCGTCGTCGCATTCGGCGCCGTCGCCTCCGGAGTTTGCAGCGTCGGCGCAGCGACGGCGCAACTCGCGAGAGCGAGGATCGGGATGGTGTGGAGGATGCGCAGCGCTCGATTCATGGGCGGGAGTGTACGGTCGCGCGAGTTTCGGTTGCATCGCTCTGCGGTGCGACGTGCGCGTGAGCGCGTTCAGCAGGCCGGGCCGAAGACGCGCATCAAGATCCCGAGGCCGACGATCCAAGACACGACGAACGCCGTCCAGGCGACGGCGCGAATACCGCCTCGACCGCGCGACCCGCTTCCAAACGTCGCTCGCACGGCAAGCGTCAATCCCACGAGCCACACGGGCGTCACGATGACCACTGCGCCGATGATTGAGCCGCGCGACTCGCTCTCGCCCGCGAGGAGCAGCGCGAGTGCGAGCAAGTTTGCCGTGAGTGCGATCCAAGCGAGCGCACGCTGATCTCGTGATGTCTCGACCTCGCGCTTCATGCGTGTGGATGATGACTCGGCACTCCCTGCGCGGCTACCCTGCGCGCCGCTAGGATCTCGCGCGTGACGACGCACCCGATGCTGATTGCCGGTGAGCAACGAACCAGTGCCCGCGTCGACGAGATTCGCAGTCCGTTCGATGGAGCGCTCGTCGGCGA
>CAYHRR010000574.1:846-2869 GCA_964358875.1 uncultured Planctomycetaceae bacterium
TGCGCGGCGAGCGCGGTCGAGCTCGACGAAGCCGTCGGCGCGGCTCACGCGGCGCGCTCCGCCATGCGCGACCTGCCGACGCATGCGCGCGCGACGATGCTCACGGCGATCGCCGCGCGCTTGCGCGTCGAAACGGAGCCGCTCGCGCGCCTGATCGCGCTCGAAAGCGGCAAACCGCTGCGTTTCGCGCGCGCCGAAGTCGTCCGCGGCGCGCTGACCTTCGAACTCGCGGCCGGTGAGGCGCGCTCGTTCGGCGGCGAGGTGCTGCCGATCGATCTCGAGCCGCGCGGCGAAGGCCGCATGTGCATCGCGCAGCGCGTTCCGCGCGGAATCGTCGCCGCGATCGCGCCGTTCAATTTTCCGCTCAACCTCGCGGCGCACAAAGTCGCGCCCGCACTCGCCGTCGGTGCTCCGTGCGTGCTCAAGCCGCCGCCGCAGTGTCCGCTGACCGCGTTGACGCTCGCGCGCTTCATGGTCGAGGCCGGCGTTCCGCGCGGCGGATTGAGCGCGTTGCATTGTCCGCCCGAAGTCGCCGAACGCCTCGCGCGCGACGAACGCGTCGCCGTACTCTCGTTCACCGGTAGCGATGCCGTCGGCTGGCGCTTGAAAGCGTTGGCGGGCAAGAAGCACGTGCTGCTCGAACTCGGCGGCAACGCGCCGTGCATCGTCGACGAAACCGTCGACCTCGCAGCGACCGTCGCGCCGCTCGCGCTCGCGGCCTTCGCCTTCGCCGGTCAGGTGTGCATCAAGGCGCAGCGCATCTACGTGCACTCGTCGCGCTTCGCGGAGTTCGTCGAGCGTTTCGTCGCGGCCTCGAACGCGCTCGCGTGCGGCGATCCGCTCGACGAGCGCACGATCGTCGGGCCGTTGATCGAAGAGCGCCACGTCGTGCGCGTGCTCGCTTGGATCGAGGAAGCACGCGCTCTCGGCGCGCGCGTGCTGTGCGGCGCGACGCGCGAAGGTCGCGTCGTTCGACCGACCGTGATCGTCGGCGCGCCGGACGCTGCGCGCGTGTGCAGCGAGGAAGTCTTCGGTCCGGTCGCGGTGCTCGAGCCCTTCGACGATTTCGGCGCGGTGCTCGCGCGCTGCAACGCGACGCGTTTCGGCCTGCAAGCGGGCCTGTTCACACGCGATCTCGCGCGAGTGCTGCGCGCGGCGCGCGAACTCGACTACGGCGGCGTGATCGTCAACGACGCGCCGACCTTTCGCATCGACAACTTCCCCTACGGCGGCACCAAGGACTCCGGCATCGGCCGCGAGGGCGTGCGCTCGACGATGGAGGAGTTCAGCGAGTCGCGCGTGCTGATCTTGCGCGCTCCTGTTGAAAGCTGACGCAGGGCGAGCGCTGTCGCATGGCGAACGGTGACGCATCGAGCCGCGCATCACCGCGCACGTTGTGGCAAACTCCGCCGCTCGCGGGCCGTTAGCTCAGTCGGTTAGAGCGGGCGACTCATAATCGCTTGGTCGCAGGTTCGAGTCCTGCACGGCCCACTTGCGTCGCACTCCGTCGCCGACCCACGCGAACTCTCGCGATCGAGTTCGGAAGGCGCACGCGAAGTCACCGGGTCGGGCAGGAATTCGAGCGCTGTGCATGTGTCGTCGACGTGCAGGCGCGTGTCGCGATCGAATTGCGCTTCATTCGCTCTTCCGGCCCTGCGTGTCGACCATGCGCTTCAACTCCGCGAGCAGGAAGTCGACGTCCTTGAACGGATCGCCGCCCGTGCGCTTCCAATGCACGCGGCCCTGCGCGTCGATCAGGATCGTCGAGTGCAGTTCCATCTCCTCGAAATCGTCGTAGGAGGTGAAGCGCCGCGCGTTCTCGTGGTCCTTGTCCGACAAGAGGCGCGCGCACAGGCCGCCGAGTTCCTGCGCGGACTTGTTCTTCTCCGGGCTCGCGCTGCTGACGGCGACCGTGGTGCTGGTCTGCCTGGTGAGGTTCGTGGGGGTGCTGTCGTACTCGATGTTCACCAAGCGGCAGCGCCCGCGGCTGCGCACCCGCGACACCGAGCTGTTGCGCCACCTT
>CAYHRR010000575.1:0-1243 GCA_964358875.1 uncultured Planctomycetaceae bacterium
CCGGAACGCTCGCGGGGAACACGCGGTCGACCAGCTGCGCCGCGAGATCGACCATCAACCCTACGGCATGATGCGCGGAGACACGATGTCCGCGCGGTGACCTACGCTTGGCACCCACTTCATGGGCGTGAATTCGCCGTCGAGCCGCATGGCAATGGTAGTCTCTTCCGCTGCTCGCTGGTCGAGGACCGAAGCGCTCTACGCGTGCTGCTACCGCAGTGGATCTTCGATCCCGTCGCTTGCTCTGTCATGCGTGAGGTCTCGGCGCCCGTGTCGTGTCTCGGCGCGCTCGACGAGCTGCGCCGGGTGCTTCTGGAAACGCGCGCGTTGGACTCGATGCTGGCGCCGGGCGAGACACGTGCGCATGAACAAACGCTGTCGTCGTCGACAAGTCCAGCTGCATCTGCTGCATTCGCGCATCCACCTTCCGGCGTGGAACAGCCTGCCGGAATCGTGCCACGACGAGGTCGTCGCACTGCTCGCCAAGCTTCTGAGGCAGCACGCGAAGCCGAAGGCCGGAGCCGGGGCGCACGGAGGAAGCGATGAGTGAGAAGATCGGCGAACGACATCTAGCTCGGCGCGCGATTCTCTACGTGCGCCAGTCATCGGCCCAGCAACTGGCAAACAACGAGGAGAGTCGCCGGCTGCAATACGCGATGCGCGAGCGTCTTCAAACCCTTGGCTGGCACGACGTCGAGGTGATCGACGAAGATCTCGGCAAGTCGGCCGCTGGCTCGGTCGATCGAAGCGGCTTTCGCAGACTGGTGGCCGAGGTGTCGCTGGGCCTGGTCGGCGTGGTTGCCGCTCGCGAGGTGTCGCGCTTCGCACGCAACAGTCGTGACTGGCAGCAGCTGATCGAGATCTGTCGCGTCGTCGACACACTGCTGGTGGACCACGAGGCGGTGTACGCGCCGCGCTCGAGCAACGATCGTCTGTTGCTCGGCCTGAAGGGAAGTCTGAACGAGTACGAACTCGACCTGCTTCGCGTGCGTGGGCTCGAGGCCCGCAGAGAGAAAGCCGGCCGCGGGGAACTGGTCGCCGGTGTGCCCATCGGCTATCGCGTCACCGACGACGGTCGTCTCGACAAGACGCCAGACGCTCGCGTGCGCCAGATGATCGAGCTGATCTTCGCCAAGTTCTTCGAGCTGGGCAGTGCGCGCCAGGTGGTGCTTTGGCTGCTTGCATCGGGCATGCAGGTGGCGATCACGCGCGATCGTCGTGGCACGGTCCAGTGGAAGGCTGC
>CAYHRR010000575.1:1343-2867 GCA_964358875.1 uncultured Planctomycetaceae bacterium
GCATGCAGGTGGCGATCACGCGCGATCGTCGTGGCACGGTCCAGTGGAAGGCTGCGACCGCGGACTACGTCACCCGCATGCTGAAGAATCCAGCGTACGCAGGCGCCTACGCGTACGGGCGAACGACGCAGCGTTCGCGGGTCGTGGACGGCCAGCTGCGTTCCTCGACCGGGCGTGTGCGGCGCAGTGAGTGGCCGGTGTTGCTTTGCGACCGGCATGAGGCGTACATCAGCTGGCAGCAGTTTGAACGTGCGGAACAGATGCTTGCCAAGAATGCTCAAGCTCGCGGAGGTCACGGCGCAGCACGGCGCGGCAACGCGCTCCTTGCCGGGCTGGTGTTCTGCCGTCGGTGCGGCTGTCGCATGGGGGTCAGCTACAGCGGCACTTCCCCGTACGGGCGCTACCGGTGCGACGCTGCGAACGAGCGTTGCGGCGCTCCGAAGTGCATCTCGTTCAGCACGCTGGACGTCGACGAGCAGGTCGCCCGACAACTGATCGCCGTCGTGCAACCCGGTGCCATAGAGGCTGCACGCCTCGCATGGGAGCACGACGCTGCAGGCAACAACCGGACGCTGGCGGCACTCGAGCTGCAGGCCGAGCAGGCGCGCTTCGAGACATCGCGCGCCCAACGTCAGTACAACGCGGTCGATCCGGACAATCGCACGGTGGCGCGCGAGCTCGAACGGCGATGGAACGCGGCGCTCGAGTTGGCATCCTCGCTCGAGCAGCGAGTCGTCGATGCACGGGCGAGGTGCGCTGGTGCGGCAGCGGCTGCGCCCGACATTGACAAGTACCTCTCGCTCTCGCGCGACCTCGAGCGAGTGTGGTCGGTCGACACGACGGACGCCACGCTCAAGAAACGCATCGTGCGCGCCGTCATCGAACAGGTCTGGACCGACGTCGACGAGGTACGCCGCGAAATCGTGCTCATCGTGCACTGGAAAGGCGGAGCCCACTGCGAGCTGCGCGTTCGAAAGCGCTACACTGGCGAGCGCGGCGGACAGACCGCGCCCGACGTCGTCGAAGCCGTTCGCGCGCTCGCGCGCATCATGCCAGACCAACAAATCGCCCTCTGGCTCGGACGCGCCGGCATGAGAACGCCGAGCGGCGCGCACTATACTCGCGCGCTCGTGGCGTCGGTGCGGCATCTGCGCGGGATCGAGGCGTACTCGAAGGACCGCCAACGCGATGGAAACTGGCTCACGTGCGAGCAGGCTGCAAAGCTACTGCGCGTCCACGGCAAGACGGTTCGCCGCGCCGCCGGCCGCAACGAGCTGCCGGCACTTCGTCCGCTTCCCAACGGACCATGGATCTTCGCGCGCAGTGACATCGTCGCAGCGACGGCAGCGCAACACGTGACGGTCCAGACGGACCGACGACGTCGAATCCGGGGCATGGACCTATCGTCGGATCAGCTCAGGCTAGAGATTCCGAACACATAGCGAGGTGACGCATCATGAAGCGTGTTTCATGCGCCGCTGCCCGCAGCTCGGACAGATGCCACGATCGCGGCACGAAAAGCCG
>CAYHRR010000576.1:0-2864 GCA_964358875.1 uncultured Planctomycetaceae bacterium
CCAACGGCGGAGGCGCATCGAGCGTCGCGGCCGGTCAATGGTGGAGCATCTTCTTCAACGCGGGTTCGACCGGCACGGTCGAAGGCCTGCTCGTGCGCGGATCGGGCTACGGCGGCACAGCGGGAGTGACCTGCAATTCGAACGGCGTCACGCTGCGCCAATGCCGCGTAGAGCACGGCAGCGCCGGCGGATTCAAGTTCACCGCAGCAGCCGCGGTCGAGCACGTCGCGGTGTGGTCGACGTCGGGCAACGGCATCGAACTGCAAGGCGGCGCGTTCGACGTGCGCCACGCGACGACGCACGGCGGCACGCGCGGCCTCTACAGAAGCGGCGCATGGAGCGGCGACATCGTCGACTCGATCGCGTGGGCCGCGAGCACGGCGAACTTCCAAGGCTTCGTCGCCGCCGACGTGCGCTACAGCGATGCCGTCGGCGCTCTCGGCGGACTCGGCAACATCAACGTCGACCCGCTGTTCATCGACAGCGCAACCGGCAACCTCGGCCTGCAAGTCGGCTCGCCGTGCATCGGCACCGGCGACCCGCTCTCCGAACTCGACGCCGACTGCAGCTCTTCCGACATGGGCGCCTATCCGCGCTTCGGCGCGCAGGCACCGGCGGCCTACTGCGTCGGCAAGACGAACAGCGTCGGCTGCACGCCGTACATCGGCTTCTCCGGGTACGCGAGCGCGTCCTCGACCGATGCGTTCATCGTGCGCGCCTTCGACATCGTCGCGCAACAGAACGGGATCTTCTTCTACGGCACGAGCGGCGCGACGAGCGCTCCGTTCCAAGGCGGGACGAAATGCGTCGCGAGCCCGACCTTGCGCACGCCGATTCAGAACGCGGGCGGATTGACGGGCGCGCCGACGTGCACCGGCGTGCTCAGCGTCGACTTCAATGCGTGGATCCAAAGCAACGTCGACGCGGCGCTGATCTCGGGCGCGACGGTCAACATCCAAGCCTGGTACCGCGACCCCGGCATCAACAGCACCACCGGGCTCTCCAACGCGCTGCAGTTCGGCATCTGCAACTGATCTCGAGACTTCTCAGGGAGTGTGCGGCCGGGTGTTCGCGAGGACACTCGGCCGCGCCTGTTTTCAGCGCGCGCTCGTGAACAGCGCGGCGATCTCGTCGGTGCGTTCGAGCCAAAACGTCGGTCGCGTCGCGAGCAACTCGGCGCGCGGGAACGGACCCCATGCGACAGCGGCGGTCGCAGTGCCGGCGTCGCGGCCCGAGGCGAGATCGTGCGGCGAGTCGCCGACCATCACCGCACGCTCCGGCGCAACGTCGAGTTGCGCGAGCGCCATGAGCACCGGCGCGGGATCGGGCTTGTGCAGCGCGACGTCATCGGCGCCGACGACGACGTCGAAGAGCTCATCGCCGAAACCGGCGTGACGCAGGCCGCGAAACGCGCCTTCGCGGAATTTGCTGGTGACGATGCCGAGCTTTGCTCCACGCGCCTTGAGCGCGCGCACGGCCTCGACGGCGCCGGAAAACGCCGTGACCATTTCGTCGTGCCGCGCGAGGTTGTACGTGCGATAGGTCGCGACCATCGCCTCGATCTCGCGCTCGTCGGCCGTGAATTGCGCGAACTGCCAGCGCAACGGGCGGCCCAGGCCCGCCAGCCAAAAATCGTGCGGCGGCTCGAGGTCGCGGTGCACTTTGAGCGTGTGGACGTAGCTCAGCCGGATCAGCTCGATCGAATCGATCAGCGTTCCGTCGAGGTCGAACAAGATGGTGTCGATCACGCGGCGGATCGTACGCGGTGGCGCGAGCGCGCCGCCACGCTAACCTCGCGCGCATGAACGCCGCTCGACTCACGCTTGCATCGACTTGCATCGCTCTCTTCGCCGTCGCCGCGTGGCCCGAACTCGTCGCGAGCGCGCGCGATCAAGTCGTGCTCGGCAGCGGCGCGCATCGCTACGAGTGGGTCAAGGGTTGGGGCGAGTTGCCCGCGGGCATGAGCCTCGGCAACACGCACGGATGCGTGATCGTCGATCGCCAAGAGCGCGTCTACATGAACACCGACACCGAGAACGCGGTGATCGTGTTCTCGCGCGAGGGCAAGTTCATCAAGGCCTGGGGCAAGGAACTCGCCGGCGGCTTGCACGGCATGTGCATCGTCACGGAGGGCGACAAGGAGTTCCTCTACATGACGCACCTCGGCCGCCACGAAGCGTTGAAGGCGACGCTCGACGGCGAGATCCTGTGGACGCTTCCGTGGCCCGAAGAGGCGCACCTCTACGCGAACGCCGGCGAGTACGCGCCGACAAGCATCGCGGTCGCGCCCGACGGAACGATGTTCGTCGCCGACGGCTACGGCAAGTCGTGGATCCATCAGTACGACAAGGAACGCAAGTACGTGCGCTCCTTCGGCGGCCCGGGCAGCGACGTCGGCAAGCTCGCGACGCCGCACGGTCTGTGGATGGACATGCGCGGCGACAAGCCCGTGTTGCAGGTCGCCGATCGCGAGAACCATCGCGTGCAGAGCTTCGATCTCGAGGGCCGGTCGCTCGGCGTCATCGCGACCGATTTGCGTCGGCCGTGCCACATGCATCAGCGCGCGGGCGAGACCGTCGTCGCCGATCTCGCCGGCCGCATCTCGCTTTTCGACGCCAAGAACGCGCTGATCGAGCACCTCGGCGACAACCCCGATCCCGCTCTGCGCGCGCAAAACGGCGTGCCGCGCGAGAAGTGGAAAGACGGCGAGTTCCTTTCGCCCCACTGCGCGCGCTTCGACAGCCGCGGCGACATCTACGTCCTCGACTGGAACTCGCTCGGGCGCATCTCGAAGCTGCGCAGGGTCGACTGATACGGAGCCAGGCTCTTCCGTCAACTATTCGCGGCGCTGCGAATAGTTGACG
>CAYHRR010000577.1:0-2861 GCA_964358875.1 uncultured Planctomycetaceae bacterium
GCAGCGAGCGGTTGCGCAGCGACGCCCGGCACCGTGTTCACCGCGCAACAAGGCGCGACGCGTCGTCGCCCGCAAGCCGGTGAACCAATCAAGATCGGCATCATCGGCATGGGCGCGCCCTCGACGCCCGCGATGGGCCACGCGCATTTGCAGAGCATCTGTGCGCTCGCCAAGGCCGGTCACGAGAAGGTCGAAGTCGTCGCGATCTCCGATTGCGCGAAGCCCTACCTCGAACGCGGCGTCGCGACCGCGCGCAAGGAGCAAGGCCCCGGCGTCGAAGTCACCGGCTACAGCGACTACCGCAAGCTGCTCGCGCGCGAGGATCTGCACGGTGTCCTGATCGCCACGCCCGAGCACTGGCACGCGAAGATGGCGATCGAGGCCATGGCCGGCGGCCTCGACGTGTACTGCGAAAAGCCGATGACGTACGGCATCGAGAACGCGCTGCGCCTGCGCGCCGCCGTGCACGCCAATCCGCAGAACGTCTTCCAAGTCGGCACGCAGTTCCTCCAACACCGCAAGTTCTGGAAGGCGAAGGAGCTGATCGCCGCGGGCGCGATCGGCAAACCGACCTTCACGCAGACGAGCTACTGCCGCAATTCCAAGGAAGGCGAGTGGCTCTACCAGGTCGATCCCAAGGTCACGCCGGGTGAGATGCTCGACTGGGAAATGTGGTGCGGGCCCGAGGGCAAGCACGCCTGGGATCCCAAGGTGTTCTTCCAGTGGCGCCGCTACCGCGCTTGGTCGACGGGCATCATCGGCGACCTGCTCGTGCACGTGACCTCGCCCTTGGTGTGGGCCCTCGATCAAGGCTGGCCGACGCGCGTCACCGCCGCCGGCGGCCACTACATCGACAAGGAAATGGAGAACCACGACCAGGTCAACTTGACGGTCGAGTTCGAGAAGGGCCACACGATGGTGATCGCGGGCTCGACGTGCAACGAAACCGGGCTCGAGGTCATGGTGCGCGGCCACGAGGCCAACCTGTACTTGGGCAGCAACGATTGCATCCTGCGCCCCGAGCCGAAGTACGCCGAAGAGAAGTCCGAGCAGACCTTCAAGTCGCCCGAGATGCCGGTGCCGAACGATCAAGACGCGCACCGCCTGCACTGGTTCTCGTGCATGCGCACGCGCGAGAAGGCCATCGGCGACGTCGACACCGCGACGAAGGTCATGGTGATCGTCGATCTCGCCACGCGCTCGATGTGGGACGGCAGCGCCTACACCTTCGATCCGGCGACGCTGACCGCCAAGCGGGTTTAGAGAGCGCCGCCGATGCTGTCGCGTCTCGCCGTCGCGGCGATGGGCACGCGCTTCGAACTCGTCCTCGAGGGCGAGGACGAAGCGCGCGCTCGTGCCGCTGGTGAAGAAGCGCTGCGCGTCATCGAGCAGTGCGATCTGCGCTACAGCCTGTTTCGCCAAGACAGCATGATCGCGCGCATCAATCGCGTCGCGGCGGAACGGCCGGTGCGGCTCGACGAGGAGACCTTCGAGTTGCTGCAGGCCTGCCTCGCGCTGCGCGACGCGACCGACGGCGCCTTCGACGTCACGATCGGTCCGCTGATGCGCGCCTTGGGTTTCCATGCCGGCACGGGCGAGCGCGACATCGCCTGCGAACGCGGCACCTTCGAACTCGACGCGCAACGCCGCGGTCTGCGCTTCACGGCGCCGAACACGTCGCTCGATCTCGGCTCGATCGCGAAGGGCCACGCGCTCGACCTCGCCGCGGCGAAGTTGCGCGAGTGCGGAGTCGAGCGCGCGCTGTTGCACGGCGGAACGAGCGGCGTCGTCGCGCTCGGCGCGCCGCCCGAGCAGCGCGGTTGGCGTGTCGCACTCGGCGCCGAGCCCGAAGCGCCGGTCGCGGTGCTGTGCGACAACGCGTTGTCGATGTCCGCGCCGCACGGACGTTGCGTCGACTTCGCCGGACACAGCGTCGGACATCTGCTCGATCCGCGCAGCGGCCGGCCTGTTCCGCAAGCGACCTTCGCCGTCGTCGTCGCGCGCTCAGCGCGCGTCGCGGATGCATGGTCGACGGCGGCGCTCGTGCTCGCCGCGCGCGGTGCGCCGCTCATGCCGCCCGATGAACTGTCGCTCCACCTGCGCGCTCCCGACGGAAGCGTGCTCACCCGCGGAGACGCGAGCGTCTTCGAGTTCCCCGAACACCTCCAGGCCGCGACTCGATGACATCTACGGATCGACGTGAGTTCTTGCGCGGCACCGCCGGCGCTGTCGGCGCGTCACTCCTCGTGCCGAGCTTCGAGCTGCTGCACCCGAGCTTCACCGCGGGCGCGCCGCTGCAAGTCGCGCTGATCGGCGCCGGTCGCCAAGGCCGCCAGATTCTCGGCGATCTGGCGACGATCGGCGAAGCGCAGATCGTCGCGGTGTGCGACACGGATGACTCGCGCCTTCAATCGTCGCTGCGCCGCGCGCAAGGCTTGAAGGGCTACGCGTCGCACAAGGAGCTGCTCGAGAAGGAGCCCGGCATCGCCGCCGTGATCGTCGCGACGCCGACGCACTTGCACCGCGACGTCGTGCTCGACTGCTTGAAGGCGGGAAAACACGTGTACTGCGAAGCGCCGCTCGCGCACACGCTCGAAGACACGCTCGCGATCGCCAAGGCTGCGCGCGATGCGAAGGTCGTCTTCGCCGCCGGCTTCCAAGGTCGCGCGAATCCTGTCTATGCGCTCGCGCGTTCCTTCGTGAAGGTCGGCGTGCTGCGCGAACTCGCCAACTGCCGCGCGCAAGATCACAACAAGAGTTCGTGGCGCACGCCGGGCTCGACGCCCGAACGCGACAAGGAACTCAATTGGCATCTCGACCCCGCGCTGTCGCTCGGCCTCGTCGGTGAAAAGGGCGCGCAC
>CAYHRR010000578.1:0-2848 GCA_964358875.1 uncultured Planctomycetaceae bacterium
AATCTGCTCACCATGTCGCGGCGCGAACTGGACGCCGTGCGCGGCCGCGACATCGCGATGGTGTTCCAGGACGCGACCAGCGCGCTCCATCCGTTGATGACGATCGGCGCGCAGCTCGGCGAGGTGCTCGAGATCCATGCCGGGCTCTCGCGCGCGACGGCCCGCGAACGGAGCGCGGCCGCCTTGGCCGAGGTCGGCATCGCCGATCCGCTCGAACGGCTCGCGCTGTACCCCCACCAGCTTTCGGGCGGCATGCGCCAACGCGCGATGATCGCCATGGCGCTCTTGTGCAAACCGAAGGTGTTGATCGCCGACGAACCGACGACCGCGCTCGACGTCACGATTCAGGCGCAAATCCTCGCGCTTTTCGGCAAACTCCGGCGCGCGCACGGCACGGCGATCCTGCTGATCACGCATGATCTCGGCATCGTCGCCCAACACGCCGACCGCGTGCACGTGATGTACGCCGGGTCGATCGTCGAGGCGGCGACCACGAGGGAGCTCTTCGCGCGACCCGCGCATCCGTACACGTTCGGGTTGTTGCGCAGCGTGCCGACCTTGGCGACGCCGCTCGATCAAGCGCTGCATTCGATTCCCGGCGCACCGCCCGATCTCGTGCGCGAGTCCTTGGGTTGCCCGTTCCAGCCGCGCTGCGATTTCGCGCGCAACGAATGCAGCCGCTCACATCCGCCACTCGTCGCGCTGCGCGAGTCTTCCGGTGTGCGACCCGAAGTCGTCGCGTTCGCGCGTCGGCGCGTCGCCTGCTTCGAAGCCGAGCGCGTGCTCGCCTCGGAATCCGAGGCGCCGACGTGAGCGAAGCCCTGCTCTCCGTGCGCGAATTGGCTGTGCGCTTCGACGCTCCGCGTGGCGCATTCGTGCGCGCCGTCGACGGAGTCTCGTTCGAAATCGAGCCGGGCTCCGCGCTCGGCTTGGTCGGCGAATCGGGATCCGGCAAGACCACCGTCGCGCGCGCGATCGTCGGCCTCCAGGCGCCGAGCGCGGGTTCGATCACGCTGCACGGAGCGCCGCTCGGTTCCGTCGAGAGCGGCGCGAGCCGCGCGCGTCGACGCCACGTGCAGATGGTTTTCCAGGACCCCTATTCGTCCCTCGATCCGCGGCGCACGACGGCCGAAATCGTCGCCGAACCGCTGGCGATCCACGGTCTGCTCAAGCCGCGCGAGCGGCGTCTGCGCGCGCTCGCCGCCCTCGATGCCTGCGGACTCGAGGCCGGCTTTTTTCGCTGCTATCCGCACCAGATGTCCGGCGGTCAGCGTCAGCGCGTCGCGATCGCGCGTGCCCTGGTCGTCGAGCCCGAGTTGGTCGTGTGCGACGAGCCGACCAGCGCGCTCGACGTTTCCGTACGAGCGCAGATCGTCAACTTGCTGTGCGAGTTGCGCGCGCGCTTCGGCCTCGCCTACTTGTTCATCTCCCACGATCTCGCGGTCGTTCGCCGCGTGTGCGAGCGCGTCGCGGTGATGTACTTCGGCAAGTTGGTCGAAGTCGGTTCGCGCGAGCAGGTGTTCGGCGCTCCGCAGCATCCGTACACACGCGCGTTGCTCGCCGCCGTCCCATGCGCCGATCCCGCGCAACCGTCGACGCACGTCCCGCTCGCCGGCGATCCGCCCTCACCGAGCCGACCGCCGAGCGGCTGCGCATTCCACCCGCGCTGCGCCGATCGAGTGCGCGTCGCCGGCGATTTGTGCGCGCGCGAAGCTCCGCTGCTCTTGCCGGATGCGACCATGACGACTGCGAGCGCGTGCCACTTGCGTCGCGGCGAATAGTCGCGCGCTCAAGAAGCGCGTTTGCGCGCGTAGCGCAGCCCGAGATCGAGCGCCGTCCCGAGCGCGACGCCGCTGAGGAAGTCGTTCGACAAGCCGATGCACGTCGCGGCCGTGGCGAGCGTCACCGTCGCTTCCTCCGGCGTGCGCTGGTCGCGCGCGACCGAAGCCAGTTCCACTCCGCCGAACACCAGCATCACGCCGAGGATGCTCGCCGGGTACGCGGCGCACAGAGAAACGAGCGACGCTCCGAACACGATCGCGAGTGCGATCTTCAGACCGCCGAGCATGAAGATCGAACCGCCGCCGCGCGCGCCGAAGCGATGCTGACTCGCCAATCCTCCGGCGCCGTGGCACATCGGCATCGCGCCGAACCAACCGGCGGCGAGGTTCATGACGCCGACGGAAATCGCGACTTTGCGCGGACTGGCCGCGCGCGCCGGAAACAGATCGCTCGACAGCGCGCACACGGCGACGACCGAATTCAACGTGGTCAGCGGGATCTGCGGCAACGCCGCGCGCGTGAAGCTCGAACGCACGTCGGCCCACGTCGGCGCGTCGAAGGACGGCAGCCACGGCGCGAAGTCGAGCGCGCGCACGGCGTCGGGGTGCTCGAAAGCGGCGAGCGCCAACCCCGCGCAGAACAGGATCAGCGCCGCCGGGACGCGCCGCGATCCGAACAGCAACACCACCAGCGCCGCGCCGAGCAGTCCGGTTGCGAAACTGTCGGGCGCGAGCCACACGCCGGTCGAAGCGATCGACTGCACGCCCTTGATCGCGAGGCTCAGTCCCAACGCGAGTTGCAGTCCGCGCACCACGCTGCGCGAGAACACGCGATTGACGACGTCGATCAACCCGCTGAGTCCGAGCAACAGCACGACCGCGCTCACGCCCATGCCGGCCGCAACGATCTCCGACGCGCTCAAGCCTTGGCTCAAGGCGATCGCGGCGATCGCTTTCATCGGCTGCACCGCCATCGGGATGCCGAAGCTGAAGGCGGTGACGATGTTGAACACGCCGGCGAAGAACAAGGCTGTGGCGAAGCTCAATCCGTTGGTCGCCGACATGCC
>CAYHRR010000579.1:0-2844 GCA_964358875.1 uncultured Planctomycetaceae bacterium
ACCACATCAAGCCCGAGACGACGCTCGAAGCGCTCGCGAAGTTGCGCGCGGCCTTCGGCAAGGACGGCACGGTGACCGCCGGCAACGCCAGCGGCATCGTCGACGGCGCAGCCGCGGTCGTCGTCACCACCGGTGAGCGTGCGAAGGCCGACAAGCTCGACGTGTTCGCGAAAATCGTCGCCTGGGGCATCGTCGGCGTCGATCCCAAGGAGATGGGCATCGGACCCTTGCCTGCGATCAGGGCTTGCCTCGAACGCGCCAAGGTGAAGCTCGGCGATGTCGATCGCATCGAGATCAACGAGGCCTTCAGCGCGCAGTACCTCGCTTGCGAGAAGGAACTCGGCCTCGACCGCGAGCGCTGCAATGTCAACGGCGGCGCGATCTCGCTCGGCCATCCGCTGGGCGCGACCGGCACGCGCCTGATCCTCACTCTGATGTACGAATTGCGGCGCTCGAACAAGCGCTACGGCATCGCCTCCGCCTGCATCGGCGGCGGCCAGGGCATCGCGATGCTCATCGAAAACCCGCGCGCCTAGGAACGAAGCCGTGAACCCGTTGATCCAAAACCGCGCCGGCGGACGCCGCGTCGTCGCGTTGTCGCCCGGCAAGCGCGTCCTGTACTTGTTCAAGGACGTCGAGAAGATCCGCGCGCAGCTGCGCGGCGAACTCGTGGTGCGCATGCAGGACGTCGATCCGGCCGACTTGCTCGACGACATCAACACCGACGCGATGACGCCGGCCTGGGTGTGTTTTCGCCACAAGCCCGAGGACATCGCGCTCGACGCCTACGCGGGCTTGATGGACAAGGACAATCAGCGCGTGTTCGGCACGCGCGCCTTGCTCGACGGCAACTTCGAAGTGATCGTCAGCGGTCAGCGCAAGGGCACGGGTTCGTCGCGCGAGACGGCGCCGCAAGCGGAAAGGTGGTCGGGCATCGGCCTGGTGATCGCGCATTCCTTCGCGCCGATCCACCTGCGCAACAACATCAACCTCGGCCAATTGCTCGGTGATTACGAGCAGTTGAAGCGCCTCGAGGCCGGCGAGGAACTCGCCCTCGACGAGTTCACCGCCAAGTACGACGCGGTGACGCGCGCGATGCTCGAAGCCGGCGGCCTGTTCGAATTCGGCGCGAAGTACCAGAGCGGCGAGGTCAAGGTCGCGCCGCCGCCGACGCCGCAGCGTGCGATGACCATGGCCGAGAAGATCCTGGCCTCGCACTTGGTCGGCGGCACGCGCACCAGTTGCGTCAAGCCCGGCGACGCGTGCTTGGTCAACGTCGACGGCGGCTACAGCCACGAGTTCACGACCGCGCAAGTGCACTACTTCCTGCAACAGGAGTACGGCGAGCGCTACCAAGTCGTGAACCCCTCGAAGTTCGCGGTCTTCGAAGACCACTTGCTCTACGCGACCGGCGTCGCGCGCATGAAGCCCTTCGAGCCGCAGATCGAAACGCTGCGCCGCTTGCAGCGCGAGTTCCAGCAGCACACCTCCGTGCGCGATTACTCGGCGAAGAACGGCGCGAGCCCCGGCATCTGCCACCAGATCGCGCGCGAGCATTTCGTCGACCCCGGCGATTTCATCCAGGCCACCGACAGCCACACCTGCATGGGCGGCGGCAACAACGCGCTGACCTGGGGCGTCGGCGCGACGGAGTACGCGGGCTTGATCTACGCGGGCTTCACCTTCGTCAAGGTGCCCGAGTCGATCCGCTTCGAGCTCACCGGGCGCTTGCGCGACGACTGCACGGCGAAGGACGTGATCCTGCACATCCTCGCGACCTTCGCGGTGCGCGAGGACACGCTCGACCGCGTGATGGAATTCGGCGGCGTGGGTCTCGCGTCGCTGTCGATGGACGAGCGCGCGACGTTGTGCAACATGGCCACCGAGTGCTCGGCGCGCTCGGGGATCTGCGAGGCCGACGAGATCGCGCTGCGTTGGTTGCGCAAGCGCCGTCCGAACATGGACGAAGGCGAATTGCGCGCGCGTTGCGTGTCGCCCGACAAGGGCGCGCACTACGACGGAGGCGTGCACACGATCGATCTCGCGAGCCTCGTGCCGATGGTCGCCAAGCCGTCGGATCCGACCTACGGTGCGAACATCTCCGCACTCGGCAGCGTGCCGATCGACATCGCCTACGCGGGCTCGTGCACGGCCGGAAAAGAGCACGACGTCGACATGTACGCGCGCGTCCTGCGCGACGCGCTGTCGGCCGGCCGCAAGGTCGCGCCGGGAGTGAAGATGTACCTCCAGTTCGGCAGCGAGACGGTCCGAGACTATGCCCGCGACGCCGGCTATCTCGAGGTCTTCCGCAAGGCCGGCGTCGAGATCATCGGACCGGGTTGCGGTGCTTGCATCGGTTGTGGTCCGGGCGTTTCCGCCGCTGCCGAACAGGTCACCGTCAGCACGATCAACCGCAACTTCACCGGCCGCAGCGGGCCGGGCAAGCTCTACCTCGCTTCACCGCTGACCGTCGCCGCGAGCGCCGTCGAAGGCCGCATCGTGAGCTACACGCCCGGAATGTTCCGTCTACCCGCCGAGCTCAAGAGCTAGTGCAACGAGGGGAATCCCACATGTCCGAATATCAGATCGCAGTCATCGCCGGCGACGGCATCGGTCCGGAGGTCACGCGCGAGGCCATGAAGGTGCTCGACACCACGGCCGAGATCTACGGCTTTTCCACGCGTCGCACCGTCTATCCCTTCGGCACCGACCACTACCTCGCGACGAAGGAAATCTTCCCCGACGCCGCCTTCAGCGAGGTGAAGCAGAAGGACGCGATCTTCCTCGGCGCCATCGGCGATCCGCGCGTGCCCGTCGGCTTGATCGAGTACGGCATCATGTCCG
>CAYHRR010000580.1:0-2833 GCA_964358875.1 uncultured Planctomycetaceae bacterium
GATCGAGCACCGGTGACGACGGAATCGCAGTCGTCTTGGGCAGCAAGGCGAGTTCGCCGCCCGGGCGCAGCAAGTCGACGAGCTTGGCGGCGTCGGTCTTCCACCAGTCTTCGACGCCGACATCGTGATCGGGCAACAAGGCGCGCAGGTCGAGGTCCTCGCGCAAGCCGTCGAGCAGCTTCGCGTCACCCGACGAGCCCTCGGCGAACTTCGCCGTCGGAGCCGACTTGGCGTCCGTGCGCGCAAACAGGATCCGCGCGCCCTGCAACGAACCGGCGAGCGGAATCTCGATGTCGTCCGAGCCTTGCTCGACGGCGAAACTGAGCGAACCGGAACCAGCGACCGTCTCGAATTTGCGCTCGAGCAGTGTCGCGACGGACTTGTCGACGGCGCTGTAGCGATCGAGCACGACCAGCTCGCGCTCCGCAGAGCCGGACATGTTGGGCATCGGTATCGGACTCGGCTCGCCGTCGGCGACGAGTTCGATCGACTCGAGCTTCCAGGTGCACGTTTCCGTGAAGCGCTTGGCGACCGTTGCGCCTTGGAGCGGCGCAAAGCTCAGCTCGTTTCCGAGCGGGGCGACGAACAGCGCGACGGCGATCGAGGCGGCGACGATTTTCATCGCGGCATTCGACGACCCGCGTGAAGCGCGCGCAACGGCCGGCAACAGGTCGACCGGAAATGCACACGGCGAGCACGCTGTCGGAGCGCGCTCGCCGTGCTGCAGCCTCGTACGTTCCGCGCTTACGGCAGGAAGCGGAACTCCAGCGCGTTCGAGAAGCCGACTGTGGTGCCGTCGAAGTGCGGCGGATCGCGCATCCAGAACTGACCGTAGTACGACTGGCCCGCGACGATGCTGTTGCTCGCCGCATAGGCGTGGCTGAACAGGAAGTCGTAGGCGCCTGTCGTGCAGTTCTGCGGGCCGATGCTCCCGCCCGAATTCAGGATCGGCGAGCGCGTGATCGGCTGCGTGACGCACAGGGTGCCGCCGAAGAACGGCGCGCTCAGCGGGCCTTGGCCCCAGAAGAAGATGCCCGACAGCTGATTGATGACGTTCGTGCAGCGGATGTGGAAGTTGTCGGGACCGCTCGCCAAGGTGGCCGTGCCCGTCCAACCGACGGCAGGCGTGCAGTTCTGCGAGTTGACCTTGCCTGTGCAGTAGGAGCGCGGATAACCGACCGGCTCGACGCAGGCGCGGATCAGCCAATTGCCCGCGTAGTAAATCGGGCACAGCGGAATGCCTGAGACGTTGGCGAGCGCCGCGTCGCGCCAGCCTTGGCCTTGGATGTAGAGCAAGTTCTTTTGCAACGGCGAGCAACCGGAACCGGCGCCCGACCAATCGGTCGCGAAGTTGGTGCTGTAGCCGGCTGCGCAACTGCCGGCCGAAGTCGTCAGCAACATCTCGACCACGACGACGAGCTTTCCCGAGGTGACATGCACGTTGAAGTTGGTCAGGTCGACGACGTTGAGGCCGCTCGACGCGAATTGGACGTTGGCGCCCGCCGCGCTTTCGAACTCGAACACGCGCGGCCCGAGCGTGGGGATGCCCGCACCGTTGAAGGTGATGCCGTCATAGATCTCGACGTCGACCACGGCGGTCACGCCGTTGGCGCTCGCGGCGTTGATGAAGCCGCCGGCGATCGAGTTGACCTTGACGTCGTTCGAAAACTGCTGGCCGGACACGTCGAAGACACAACCCATCGCTTCGTCTTCGCACAGGCCGCGAATGATCGAGACGGTTTGCGTGCCCGGGTTCTGCGGCAGGTTGTCGTTCTTCAGGAAGATGTCCGCAGCGCCGCCGCAGGATTGCGCGACCGCCGTGTGGGCAGAGACGGCCAGGGCCGTTGCGAGAGCGAGACGACGCAGCATGGAGAGCTCCTCTTCGGTACCGGGGGGATTGCGTGCTGATTTCGAAGCACGAACGCGTGGCCCATGTTCGGCGCGCGGGCTCGAACCGTCAAGGTCCGACGCGCGCCGTTAGAGTGGGCCCATGGCGCGGATCCTCGGCATCGTCAACATCACGCGCGACTCCTATTCCGACGGCGGCCTCTATCTGGAGCCGCAGGCCGCACTAGCCCACGCGCGCGCTCTCGTCCGCGACGGCGCTGCGATGGTGGACCTCGGCGCGCAGTCGAGCCATCCCGACGCGGAAGATGTTTCGGTCAGCGACGAATTGCGCCGACTCGAGCCGCTGATCGCGCCGCTCGCGGCGGAAGGAGTGCGGGTTTCGGTCGACACGCGCGAGCCCGAGGTCATGGCGCGCGCGCTGCAACTCGGGGCCGTGTGCATCAACGACATCACCGCGCTGCGCACGCCGGGAGCGATCGAAGCGGTGCGCGACAGCGACGCGCTGTTGATCTTGATGCACTCGACGGCGGCACACGCGCGCGCCGAGCGCGTCGGTACGAGCAACGTCGACTGGATCGCGCGCGTGCGCGCCTTTTTTCACGAGCGCAGCGCGGCCCTCGACCGCGCCGGCATCGCGCGCGAACGCTGGATCCTCGATCCGGGCATGGGCTTCTTCCTTTCGACGGAGGCCTCGGCGAGCCTCGCTGTGCTGCGCCGGATCGGCGAGCTGCGTGAGTTCGGCGTGCCCTTGTGCGTCGGTGCCTCGCGCAAATCGTTCATCGGCTCGACGCTCGGTCGCGCAACGCAGGAGCGCGGCGCGGGAACCCTCGCGAGCGAGTTGTGGTGCGCGGAGCACGGCGTCGCCTGGATTCGCACGCACGACGTGCGCGCGCTGTCCGACGCGCTGCGCATGCGCAAGGCGATCGAGAAGGCGTGAGGTGGCGATCCACGCGCTCGTCGGTTGGCTGGTGTGGCTGCTCGTGAT
>CAYHRR010000581.1:0-2829 GCA_964358875.1 uncultured Planctomycetaceae bacterium
CACCGTGGCCTCCGGTTCCTGGTGGCCGATGACGCCGGAAAAGATCGAGCGCGCGCAACAAATGGCGCTGCGCCTGCGCTTGCCGGTGATCTACCTCGTCGATTGCAGCGGCCTGTTCCTGCCCGAGCAGTCGCGCTCGTTTCCCGGCCTCACCGGCGCCGGCCACATCTTCAAGAAGAACAGCGAACTCTCGGCCGCCGGAGTACCGCAGATCGCGGGCGTGTTCGGCGATTGCATCGCGGGCGGCGGCTACATGCCGATCATCAGCGATCGCGTGTACATGACCGAGCAGGCCTACATGGTCATCGCCGGCGCGGCGCTGATCAAAGGCGCGAAGAGTCAGAAGCTGTCGAGCCTCGACATCGGCGGACCCGAGGTGCACGTGCATCAATCGGGTTGCGCGGACGTGCGCGTGCCGGACGATGAAACGGCGTTGAGCTTGATCCGCGCGGAGATCGCGAAGCTGCCGAGTTCGGGCTGCGCCTTCTATCGCCACGGCGCACAAGCGGCGGAACCGTTCCAACCGGCGCGCGAACTCGGCGGTCTGTTCCCGCAGGACCATCGCATGACCTACGACGTCGAGGAGTTGCTCGCGCGCGTCGTCGATCGCTCGCTCTTCTGGGAGCTCTTGCCGCAGCGCGGCCGCGAGATGATCGTCGGCGTCGGGCGCGTCAACGGTCTCTACATGGGCTTCGTCGCCAACCGCCAAGGTTTGATCGACGACCCCGAACACCACGGTCGCAAGAAACCCTGCGGCATCCTCTACAAGGAAGGCATCGCCAAGATCTCGGCCTTCAGCCGCGCCTGCGACTCCGACGGCATTCCGCTCGTGTGGCTGCAGGACATCTCGGGCTTCGACATCGGCGTCGAAGCGGAGCGTCTCGGCTTGCTCGGCTACGGCTCGAATCTGATCTACACCAACAGAACCAACACGACGCCGATGTTCACCGTGCTGCTGAGCAAGGCTTCGGGCGCCGGCTACTACGCGATGGCGGGTTTGCCTTACGAGCCGATCGTGCAACTGTCGACGACGCTCGCGCGCCAGTCGGTGATGGAAGGTCGCACGCTGGCGATCGCGACCTACAACACGAAGCTCGACGACGAGTTCGAGATCCTCGCGCAGGATCCCGCCGAGCGCGTCGAGATCGAAGCGGGCATGCGCGCGACCGAAGCGCGCATCGAAGGCGACATGTCGCCCTACAAATCCGCCGCGCAGATGGACACCGACGAACTCGTCTCGGTCGCCGAATTGCGGCCGTGGCTCGAGCTTTTCGCTGAATCGGCCTACCAAGCGACCGGTCATCGGCGCGTCAAGAACCCGCGCATCTGGTCGTTGCACGACATCGCGGCCTTGTCCGAGGAACGCGGGTGAGCGCGATGACGAAACTCACGCTGCTCGTGGAATGCGACGGCGACCTCGTGCGCCTCACGAGCCCCGGCGTCGGCTTGCTCACCTGCGTCGAGCAGCCCGGCCGCGCTTTGATCGAGGGGCAAAGCGCGGGGACCTTGCTCGTGCTCGGTTGCGCCTACGAGCTCATCGTGCCCGAAGGCGTCGCGGGCGTGATCACGTCGAGCCGACCGGAACAAGTCCACGCAGCGGTCGCCTTCGGAACGACGCTGTACGAGCTCGCACCGCTGCACTCGAGCGCGGCGACGCGTGTCGTCGACGCGGCGCAGTCACGGAGCTCGGGCAGCGCGTTGCACTTCGCTGCGCCGCAAACCGGCCGTTTTTGGCATCGCACCGCGCCCGGAGAGCCCGCGCTCGCCGGCGTCGGCAGCGTGCTCGAGAGCGGCACCGCGCTGGGCGTGATCGAAGTCATGAAGACCTTCACGTTGGTCAGCTACGGCGCGAGCGCTTCCCTGCCGCCTCGCGCGCGCGTCGTGCGCGTGCTCGCCGCCGACGGAGCCGAGGTCGCGGAGCGCGCGCCGCTCTTCGAAATCGAGCCCGCCTGAGCGCAGTTCGCGAGTTTTCACGCCACGCGCTCGCACGGCGACGCTTGACCGCGTTCGCGCAAAGGTCGAGGCTCTGCGCGTTCGCATGAAGGTCGACAAGCACATCCTCGTCACGGGCGGCACCGGTTTCGTCGGCACGAAGCTGCGTTCGGCGCTCGTCGCGCACGGCCATTGGGTTTCGATCGCGACGCGCACGCCGCAAGCGCCGCGCTCGCTGCATTCGGGCGTCGATTACGTCCCCTACCTGCCCGACCTTGCGAAGTACGACGCGGTCGTCAATCTCGCCGGCGAGAACCTGTTCGCCGCGCGCTGGAATCCCGCGGTGAAAGCGCGGCTGCGCTCCAGCCGTATCGACGCAACGCGCGCGCTCGTCGAAGCGCTCGCGAAGGCCTCGAAGAAGCCCACGGTGCTCGTCAACGCATCGGCGATCGGCGTGTACGGCGATCAGGGCGAACGCACGCTCGCCGAGAACGCGGCGCACGGCGACGACTACCTCGCCGAACTGTGCACGGCCTGGGAACGCGAGGCCGAAAACGCGCGCGAGTTCGGTGTGCGCGTCGTGTCGTTGCGCATCGGAGTCGTGCTCGGCAACGGCGGCGGCGCGCTCGCCAAGATGCTCCCGCCGTTCAAGCTCGGCCTCGGCGGACCGATCGGTTCCGGCCGGGCGTGGATGAGTTGGATCCACGTGACCGACCTCGCGCAATTGATCGCCTTCGCCGTCGAAAACGCGCAACTCACGGGTCCCGTGAACGCCGTCGCACCGCAGGCCTGCACGAACGGGGACTTCACCAAAGCGCTCGGTCGCGCGTTGCATCGGCCCGCGTTCTTCCCGCTGCCGCCGTTCATGTTGAAGGCGGTGTTCGGCGAAGTCGCGAG
>CAYHRR010000582.1:0-2823 GCA_964358875.1 uncultured Planctomycetaceae bacterium
TGATCTCGTCGCCCAGCAAATGACGCAGCGCGAGCGGGCGCTCGACCGTGCGTAACTCGTGGATGTGCGTCTGCATCTGCTTGCCGAAGTCGACGAAGAAGCGGCCTGCGCGCAGCGTGCTGTTGCCGCCGAGACCCGTGTAGTGCACGGCCGCTTCCTCGACAGCGAGCGCTTCACCGTCGGACGCCGCGACGAAGTAGGCCCAGGCCTTCGGATCGACCCACGCGTTGGCGGAGAGCTCGAGCGTGCGCAGCGTCGTGTCGAAGCCGTCGCGGCCGTGCTCGGCGTCCGTGACGTCGACGACGCCGTCGATCACGAACGAGAAGGCCGGATTGAAGGCCGCCGTGAAGCGGTTCGCCTGGCCGGAGTCGGCGCTCGCGCTCGGCGGCACTGCCGAGCTCGCCATGCCGGGAGTCTGAAAGGCCGGACCTTGGGCGGACGCGAGGGAAGCCGACGCCGCCAAGGCGAGCGCGCGACCAAGTGACCTACGACGAAACGAGTTCATGGGCGTCCTCCGCGAACCACTTGCCGCTCGAGTCGCTCGAGTTCCCGCCGTGTCCCGAAAGAAACGAAACGAGGGGCGAGGCCGAAGCCTCGCCCCTCGTATTCGTCGACTCGTTGGAAACGAGTTAGTTGATCGGCTTGCCGGTGACCGGGCAGGTCTTGCCGCAGTCAGCCTTGGCCGCGCCGTCGCAAGCCTTCGCGTCCTTGCCGGCGCAGCAGTCGGCCTTGGGGGCCGCGGTGCTGCCGTCGGAAACGGACGACTTCGTCTGGCTCTTGCAGGCGGCGACCGAGGCGACGAGCGCGACGGCGACGAGGAACTTCTTCATAAGGTGTCTCCTAGAAAGGGTCATAGGGCCGAAACGCCGGCCCAGGATGGATCGAGTTGAGATGCTCTTGCGCGGCAGAAGCGTCGCGAAAGTGGTCGAGAGCTTACGGCTGCAATGCGTGATCGGTAAGTTCGCGTTCCGCAAAGTGCGTCGAGGCTCGCGCTAGGCCACCACCACAATCGTCGTGGCAACAATGGGTTACGCACCGACATACGCACTGTGCTCAGCCCGCTACCGAGCTGCATTCGTGCCTTTCGCGCGCGCGCGCACGCATGCGCGAAGGTCCGTCAGCGTCGACGCCGAGCGCGAACTCGCGCGGCCCTAGGATGCGCGCCGTTTGGCGCAGCCCATCGACAACCCGCCCACGGCGCCGCCGCCGGCAAAGCTGCCGCGCGAGATCGTCGCGCTGGGCTGGATCAGCTTCTGCCTCGATGTCGCCAGCGAGATGGTCTACCCGCTCGTGCCGCTGTTCGCCGTCGGCGTGCTGCACGCACCGGGTCTCGCGCTCGGACTGATCGAAGGCAGCGCGGAGGGCCTGCTCGCGATCATGACTGCGGTGTCGGGGCGCTACTCCGATCGCATCCGCAAGCGCGTGCCGTTCATCCGCGCGGGGTACGGCATCGCTGCGGCGGCCAAGCCGTTGATCGCGCTCGTCGGGTCGTGGCCCGCTCTGCTCGCACTGCGTGCACTCGACCGCTTCGGCAAAGGTCTGCGCACAGCGGCGCGCGACGCGTTGATCGCCGACCTCGCCGGCCCCAAGCGCCACGGCGCGGCCTTCGGCTTCCACCGCACGATGGACACCGCCGGTGCCTTCGTCGGAGTGCTGCTCGCGCTCGTAGTGCTGCACTTCTTGCCGGAGCACTACCGGCTCATGTTCGCGCTGACGGCACTTCCGGGCGCTCTCGCGATCGCACTGACCTTCCGCATCCGCGAACCGCCGCGCGAGGTCGCCGTCGACGCGCGAGCGCCACGCGTCGCGAGCAACTCGAAACTGCCGCGCGCGATTTGGCCGGTGTGCGCGGTGCTGTGGTTGTTCGCGCTCGGCAATTCGAGCGACGCGTTCCTGCTCTTGCGCGCGAAGAGCGCCGGCTTCTCCGTCACGCAGGTGATCGCGGCCTACGCGCTGATGAACCTCGTCTACACGCTCGCCGCATTCCCCGCGGGCAAGCTCAGCGACCGTTGGGGCCGCGCGAGGGTGATCGCGCTCGGTTGGCTGATCTACGCGGCGGTGTATGCGGGCTTCGCGTCGCTCGACGCGCCGGCGCTGTGGGTCGCCTTCGCCGTTTACGGGCTGCACCTGGGACTCGTGCAAGGCGTTGCGAAAGCATGGATCGCAGACCATGCGCCGCCGGAGTTGCGCGCCACGGCGCTCGGCGTCTACCAATTCGGCCTCGGCGTCGCGTTGCTCGCGAGCAGCGCCGTCGCCGGTTGGTTGTGGGACGCCGATGCGACGCACGCCGCGCCGTTCTATCTCGGGTCCGCCTTCGCACTGGCGGCGTCGGCGTTGTTGCCGTGGGCCGCGCGCAAGCGCTGAGCACGCTGCGCTAAAGCAACTTCGGCAGCAGCTCGCCGACTCGTCCGCGCAGCACCGCACTTGCGAACGGGTCGTAGTCGGTCGACTGCAAGTTGACGACGACGAGCGGCGTCTTCGCGCGCAAGGCGACGAGCGGCAGCGACGCGATCGGCTGCACTTCGAGGCTCGTGCCGGCGATGATCAACAGATCGCAATCGCGCACCGCGTCGAGCGCGTCGAGCGAAGCTCCCTCGGGCATCGGCTGATCGAAGGCGATCGAATCGGGCTTCAAAATGCCCTGACAACGCGGGCAATACGGCACGGCGACGCCGCCTTGGATCCAACGGAAGACCTCGCCGCGCTCGAAGCGCGCGCGGCACTGCAGGCACGACACGCCGTCCTCGTTGCCGTGGATTTCGATCACGCGCGCATCGTCGAGGCCCGCGCGCTGGTGCAAGCGGTCGACGTGCTGCGTGATCA
>CAYHRR010000583.1:0-1716 GCA_964358875.1 uncultured Planctomycetaceae bacterium
ATCGTAGAGCAGCGTTTGATTGTCTTCCGCGAACACCTGCGTGCCCACCGGCACTTCGAGGCGCAGATCTTCGGCGTCGCGTCCGGCCTTGTTGCGCGGACCGCCGGGCTGACCGTCGTTGGCGACGTAGCGCTGACGGCGACCGAGCTCGAGCAGCGAATTGACGTGCTCGCTGGTGATGAGGAGCACGCTTCCGCCGCGTCCGCCGTCGCCGCCGTCGGGACCGCCGAACTGCACGAATTTCTCGCGGTAGAACGAGATGACGCCGTCACCGCCCTTGCCGGCGCGCACGTCGATTTTGGCCTCGTCTCTGAACAAGTGAGTCCCGGTCCGTGGAGGCGCGCAGCGCGACGACGGATCGCGCAAGCCCAGCGGGCCGTCGCGGTGGGAAGCTCCCGAGCGAGCGCCAGCGTGTGCTGGCTGAAGCTCGTCCCATCGTCCTTCACTGCACTGACTAGCTTTGCACGACTCGCGCGCTACCGGCCGGCCCGCGCAGCGCGAACTCGAGCGGCGCCTGCGCGCGGCGTCCCGGAAACACAGCGCGACAGTCCGCTGGACTGTCGCGAGATACCTGCGCGCAGGCCGCGCGCGCTGCGTCGACTAGGCCGGCGCGACGATCGCTTCGACGCACACGCGTCGACGCGACTGGTAGCGCACCGTGCCGTCGATCTTCGAATACAGCGTGAAATCGCTGCCGACGCCGACGTTGCGGCCCGGATGGAAGACCGTGCCGCATTGGCGAACGATGATCGAGCCGGCGCGCACGCTCTCGCCGCCGTAGGCCTTCACGCCGCGAAACTGCGGGTTGGAGTCGCGACCGTTGCGCGTCGAACCCTGACCTTTTTTGTGTGCCATGGCTTTAGCCCTTGATGTCCTGGATCTTGACGCGGACGTAGGCCTGACGGTGACCCTGCTTACGGCGCACGTTCTTGCGGCGCTTGAAGCGGAAGGCGATCACCTTCTCGCCCTGCGCGCCGCCGAGCACCTCGCCGGTGACGGAAGCGCCGGCGATGAACGGCTTGCCGAGCGTGACCGCGCCCTCGTTGCCGAGGACTTGGACTTGATCGAAGGTCACCTTCGAGCCGGGGGTGGCATCGAGGCCGAGATCACACAGGATCTCGTCCCCGGCGCGGACGGTGAATTGGCGGGATCTATCGCTGATGACGGCGTACACGGGCGACCTCGGACCTATCGGTGTGTCGGAAGGGGCGAGGAATATAGCGGTGCAGGGGTGGCCTGGGAAGCCCCGTCTCCCAGGCCTGCGCCGCCGAGCGTTGGACGTGCCGCGGGCTGCTAGCGCTTGCGGCGGCCGCCGGGACGCACTTCGCGACCGTCGGCGCGCAGGTAGCGCAGCACGGAGTCCTCGATCTGATCGGTGACCGACACCAATTCGATCTCGCGCTCCTGCTTGACCTGCAGTTCGTGCAACTCGTGGCTGAAGTTGCGCTTGATGTAGTCGACGACTTCGGGCTGCGTGCGCACCTCGACCTTGGTGAAGCCCTTGAGCGTCAAGGCCGAGCCCAAGCGCCGCAGGATGGCGCCCGTGCGCGATTCCACCGTCCGCAGGCGACCTGAACCGCGGCAGCGCGGACAGTTGTGGAACAGCATCTTCGACAGGCCCGGCCCGAGGCGCTGGCGCGTCATTTCGAGCAGACCGAATTGCGAAATGCGACCGAGCTTCGAGCGCGCCCGGTCGGTGGACATCGCCGTGGCCAT
>CAYHRR010000583.1:1726-2795 GCA_964358875.1 uncultured Planctomycetaceae bacterium
GCCATCGCACGTTCGACGTTGCGCCGCGAGCCGTTGCGCTGCATGTCGATAAAGTCGCACACGATGATGCCGCCGAGGTCGCGCAGGCGGATCTGGCGCGCGATTTCGGCGACGGCGTCGAGATTGGTGCGCAAGGCGACGTCCTCGAAGTCGAAACCGTCGGTGCGCGTCTTGCCGGAGTTGACGTCGATCGCGACCAGCGCCTCGGCCTGGTCGAACACGATCGAGCCGCCGCTGGCGAGGTCGATGCGACGCGAGAAGATGCGTTCGAAGTCCTGCTCGACGTTGTGCGCGTGGAACAGCGGCTTGGGTCCCTGGTGGAGCTGCACGCGGTCCAGCTTCTCGGGGATCAACTTCTCCATGAACTCGCGCACACGCTGGTAGACGCGCTCGTCATCGACGATCACCGCTTCGGTGTGGTCGTTGAACAAGTCGCGAATGGTGCGGATGGCGACGTCGGACTCCTCGTACAGCGGCGCGGGGCCGCGACCGAGGTGCAGGCGCTTGCCGAAGCTGTCCCACAGCAACATCAAGTAGTCGAGGTCGCGCTTGAGGTCTTCCTTCGAGCAGCCGATGCCGGCGGTGCGCACGATCACGCCCATTCCGGCCGGAATGTCGAGGCTCTCGAGGATGCGCTTGAGGCGCCGACGCTCCTTTTCGTCCTCGATCTTGCGGCTGACGCCGGTGCGCGCCATCGAAGGCATCAGCACCAAGTAGCGGCCGGGAATCGAGATGTAGGTCGTCAGCGTCGGACCCTTGTCGCCGATCGCGTCCTTCGTGACTTGCACGACGACCGACTGGCCCTTCTGCAAGAGATCGCTGATCGGCAGGCGCGGACGCGCGCGGTGGCGACCGTGCGGCTTGGGGCCGTGTCCGTGACCGTGGTGCGGCGGGCGCGCTTCTTCGTGGGCGGGCTTGTGCTCCACCACGACTTCGACGGGCGCGTGCGGCACGTTCTCGCCCTCGTGGACTTCGACGAGCTCGGCCTCGTCGTCGCCGTCACCGCCCGCGTCTGCGACGACTCGATGCTCGTCATGCTCGACGTGGTGCGCTGCAGGTGCGTGCGGAG
>CAYHRR010000584.1:0-2794 GCA_964358875.1 uncultured Planctomycetaceae bacterium
GATCACCGCGGAGTCTCAGGCGGAACGCGCCGTCGCCGTTGTGGTGGCCGAACGCGAAACCGAAGTATTCGACGCGCGTCACGACGAAGAGCTTGTCGTCGGGGATGAAACCGCCTTCGAAGTAAGCGCTCGAGCGCTCCTGTGTCTCCGGTCGCGTCGAGAGGTCGAGCGGCGTCTTCACCACGCGGTCGATGTAGGCGATCGACTCACCGGCCATGTTGATCCGATTCGGATTTCCGCCGCCTGCGCCGCTGCGCACTTGCAGCACGACCGACGGCTTCTCGAGCAGGCGGGTGTCCCTGATTGCCTTGCGCAATTCGAGCAGCTTGTGCGCGAGCGTCGGCGAGGACTTCAGCGCCGTTCTCGAACCACGCGCACTCGTGCCGCTCGTCGTCGAATACCAGTCGAGCACCACGCGGTCGCCGGGTTCGAATTCGACAACCTCGCAGACGCTGACGAGGTCCGACCCTCCGTCGCGCGTCCACACGAAGTAGGCGTGTCCGAGCCGGACGGGGATCGAGCCGTCGCCGGACAACGCGTGGTCGATCCACGGATCCATCTGAGTTTGCGCCGGGCCCACGACGGCGCTGCTCAAGCGCTCGAAATCGACCGCTCCGAGGTCGGAAAACGCGAGCGTACCGAGGTCGGCAATCACGCTGTGGTCGTCGACGACGGTGATCACACGGAAGCGATCGCGCTCGAAGCTGATGTCCCAGTCGTTGCCCGTAGCGCCCTCCGGGAAGTCGCGAACGCCGTGTTCGAAACTGAAGCACGCCTTGGAATAGTCGTGGTACTTGGAGCGGTCGAGGAGTTCGGCGCGAGCGAACAGAGTCTCGACGACCGGTTGTTCGCGCGGCGCGCCTTGCTCGACGGCGATGCGCACCCCTTGTTCGTCGCGCGCAACCTCGTGTTCGGGCGCCGGAAGGACGAGCGCCGGCTGCGTCACCGAAGAAGGCGGTGTGGCGAAGGGTGCGCTCGCGACCGCGGGGACGAAGGTGTTCGGCTCGGCGTGAGTCGCCGCGACCCACGCGAGCATCGCAATGCTCGCCGCGACAGCTGCGAGCCCGCCGACCTTCAGCGCTGCGGCGAATGGACGGACCTGTGCTACCGCGGGTGCGAACAGCGCGGCCCACGCAGCGCGATCGCCGTAGTGCTTGTCGAACTTCGCACGCAGCAGCTCGTGTGCGCGAAAGAGCTGCGTGCGCACGGTCGCGGGCTTGGAGCGCAGGCGCTCGGCGATCTGCGTCGGCGTGAGATCGTGGTAGTAGCGCAACAGCACGACCGACTTGTAGGGCTCTTGCAGTTCGAGCACCGCTGCGACGACTTCACGCTGTGCTGCGAGTCGCGCATACGTCGCGTCGACCGCTTCCAATGCTTCGGGCCGCGCCGAAGAACGCTCACGCTGCTCGCGCCGCAACGCGCTGCGTCGCACGTCGCTCGCTCGACGCCGCACAACACGCGCGATCCAACCGCGCAGCGACTCGATCGAACGCGGACCGGATCGCCACGCAGAGACGAGCGCGTCTTGAGCGACGTCTTGCGCCGCGTCCGCGTCGAGTAGCAGTCCGCGCGCGAGGCCGTGGGCGAAGCGCTCGTGCTCGAGCAGGGTTTCGGTCGTCAGTGCGGGCGCGGACTGTTCCATGGCGAGGTCTCCAGTTCGAAAGGCTCACCGTGAAGTCGCCGCCGAGGTCGGCAACGCTACGCGATTCCGTGGGAAATCGGCGCTCGCGCGCTCAGCTCGCGCCGGAGTAGCGCTCGCGCAGCGCCTTCTTCTGGATCTTGGCCGTGCCGGTTTTCGGCAGCTCGGCGAGGAATTCGATCGCGCGCGGACACTTGTAGTGCGTGAGTCGCGCGCGGCAGAAGTCGATCAACTCGCGTTCGCTTGCGAGACAGCCGTGGCGCAGTGAAACGGCCGCGCGCACCGCTTCACCCCAGATGTCGTCGGGCACGCCGAACACCGCGGCTTCGAGCACCGACGGATGCTCGTACAAGACGTGCTCGACCTCGGTCGAATACACCTTCTCGCCGCCGCTGATGATCATGTCCTTGGCGCGGTCGACGATTTGGAGGTAGCCCTCGGCGTCGATCGTGGCGAGATCGCCGGTGCACAGCCAACCGTCGACGAGCGCGCGCGCCGTTTCCTCGGGTCGTCGCCAATAGCCCGACATCACGGTCGGGCCGCGCGCGCGGATTTCGCCGACGGCGCAGCCGTCATGTGCGATCGAAACACCGTCGTCGCCGACGACGTCGAGCTCGACGGCGAGGAAAGCGCGGCCGGTTTTCGCGCGGTAGGCGAACTGCTCCGCGGCAGGCAGCGCTTGCAGATGTTGCTTGAGCAAGCTCATCGTCAAGAACGGGCTCGCTTCGGTCATGCCGTAGGTCTGCACGTATTCGCAGCGGAAAACACGCATGATCTCGCGCACGACCTCCGGCGCGATCGGCGCGCCGCCGGAGAGGATGCGCCGCAAGCTCGCGACCTCGCGCGCGTCGGCGCCGGGATGGCGCACGAGCCGCGTCAACATGGTCGGGATCAAGTTGGTGATCGTCACGCGCTCGCGTTCGATCGCCGCGAACACCGCTTCTTCGTCGAAGTGCGGCAACATCACGTGTCGCCCGCCGACCCAGGTCAGCGCAAAGGTCGCCCAGGCATCGGCGAGGTGGAACATCGGCGCGACGTGCGCCCATGTGTCCGCGTCCGAGAGCCCGAGTTCCGCGACGGTGCTCAACGCGTGGATCCACACGTTCGCGTGCGTGAGCATCACGCCCTTCGGCCGGCCGGTCGTGCCCGAGGTGT
>CAYHRR010000585.1:0-2792 GCA_964358875.1 uncultured Planctomycetaceae bacterium
GGAACGCGGTGATCGACATCGTGCGTGCCGCCCGCCAGCTGCCCGAGGCCGCGCACTGCTTCGAACGTGGCGAATTCGCGCGGGCCAAGGAACTGTGGCTGACCCTGCCGGATTCCTTGGACGCGCAAACGCTCGGCGCGCGCCTCCACGCGATCGAAGGCGACGAAGTCGGAGCGATCCGCGCCCTGGAATCCGCGCGCACCGCGTTCCCCGGCCAAAGCCGCGTGTACTCCACCGCCGCAGAGATCCACGCTGCAGCCGGCCGCCTCGCGTCGGCGGAGGACGAGATCCGCGACGGCCTCGTGGCGGCAGGGCCTACGGCGGATCTGTTCCGCGCGCGCGGCGTGTTGTCGATCTGCCGCCCGGGTGGAGCGCGCGTCGGGCTCGAAAACCTGCTCGAGGCGCGCGCCAAGGACGGGCTGCTCGAGTTTTGTGACCGTCCGCTCGCGCAGGCGCACATCCTGCTCGGCAACGCTGCGCTCGGCGGACAAAACGCGCTGGACGCAGCCGGCCATGCGCGCGCCGCGCTGGTTGCGATGCCCGACGACCACGACGCGCAGCAGCTCTTGGCCGACGCGCTCGCGAGCGGCGGCGACTTCACCGGCGCGCTGGCGGTGTACGAAAAATTGCTCGCGCAGGGCGTCGACGTGCGCGGTGCGCTGGCGTTACTCAGCGCGCGCGGCGCGACCGCCTCCTTGGTCGACGGCCGACGCGGCGAAGCGCTCGAGCGCTACTTGCGTGCGCGTGCGCTCGGCTTGGACGACGAGGAACTCGGCTTCGGTTTGACGTTGCTCGGCGACGAGGCGACCCACGCCGTGGAAGCAGGGCTCGCGCACTACGAGTCCGGCGATCTCGTCGCGGCGCGCGAGCGCTTCGAGTACGCCATGCGCTGCGATCCGCGCTCCATCGAAGCCCACAATCACCTCGCGGTGGTGGCCTTCAAGCAAACGGACTACAGCGCTTCGATCGAGCATTGGCGCGCCGTGCTCGACCTCGCGCAGCGCGCGAACACGGTGCTCCCCGAACCCGTGCACCTCAATCTCGCGCGCGCGTTGCACCAAGCCGGGCGCGACGACGAAGTGCGCGCCGTGCTCGACGAGTACTTGCGGCGTGCGCCCGAGGGCGAGTTCGCGGCGCAGACGCGCGAGATGGTCGCGCGCCTCGAACGCGACGCGCGCTCGAGCGGTAGCGAAGCCGCGTCGCCGACGGTGCGCTGACTCCGGCTTCGAACGGCGTGCGCCGCGAGCGCGCGTCACGCTCGCTCAGGAGTCGATGCGATGAACGCAGGCGCGCACGCGTCCGCCGCCGTCGCCGGCCGTCGCTCGCGCTTTGAAGTTGCGCGCCTGGATGCGCGCAGGATCGATGCCGAGCTCGACGAGCAGCGCCTTCACGGCGACGACGCGTCGATCCGCGATGGCCAGAGCCGCCGAGCGCGTGCGCTGCTCGCGACGCTTCTCCGCGCCCGGTCGCAGCAAGTCGTGCACGCGATCGAGCGCGTCTTCGGTCGAGCCGAGTTCGCGATCGAGCGCACGGATACGCAGCACCGCCGCCTGCGCCTCGCTCGAACGCGCGAGCGCGAAGTCCACCTGCGCACGCGCGGCCACTTCGCTGCGCGTGCGCGTCAGCTCGGCTTTCCGCGCGCGCAGTCGGTCGCTGAGCAGCTTGCAGTCGCCCAGTTCCGGATTCGCGAGCCGCGCGGCGCGCGCGACGTCGGCCACGCCGAGATCGTGGTGCAACGCGACGACCAAGCTCGTATCGCGTTCGAGTTTGTGCGCGAGCCGCTCGAGCGCCTCGCGCTGCGTCGCGTCGAAACCGGCGTCCCCGGCCTCGAAATCGAGCGAGAGATCGTCTGCGCTCGGCGCGGCCTCCTCGCCGCCGGTGATGCCGAACACGTCGGTGACCGTGCCGAGCAAGCGCAGCGGCGAACTCGCCACGGCGCGCGCGATCACCATGGTCGCGGCGCGCGCGGCGGCGGCGATCATCTCGCCCGTCGACAGCCCCTCGGGTCCGAGGCGAAAGCCGAGCGGCACTTTGTGACGACCTTCGGCGTCCTTCAGCAAGAACAGCACGGTGTCGAGCGGTGCCGGCAAGGTCAGGTAACGCGAGATCGGACCGTCCGCCGGCTCCGACAACGACAAGTGCGTGAAGGTCGCGCTCGAATCGATCGACGCGCCGCCGTCGCCCAAGCGCGCGCGCAACGTGAGGTCGAGCAAGCCGTCGCCGAGCTCGACGCCGAATTGCCCGGCCGGTCCGCGGAATTCACCCAGCTCCAATTGCCCGACGTCCAAGGTGGCCCAGCCGGCGAGCGTCGGCGCGAGCGCGAGGCGTCCGACGAGCGAGGCTTCGTCGAACAGCGGCCGCTCTTCGATCTGCACCGCGTTTGCTTCTGCGCCCGTGAGCAGTGCGCCGGTCGCGGCGGCGACACCTTCGAGCAGCGAATCGCTTTCGACGCGCGGCGGCAAGGCGACCTTTCCCGCTTCGACGTAGGCGGCGAAGGCGATCGGTTGACCGGAGCGCACTCCGCGCAGCGAGAACTTCTTGACCAGCAGGTCGAGGCCGACGAGCGGAACGACCGCGACGGGCAGCGCGCTTTCATCGCGCAACTCGACGTCGAGGCCGGTGACGCTGAGCTTGTCGACGGCGAATTCGGGACCCTGCGCCGTGCTCGGTGTATCGGCGGCCGGCTGCGCGACCTCGGGCGAAAGCTCCGTCGCAACAGGCTCCAAGGCGAGCACCAAGCCGAACACGTGCAGGCCCGCCGCGTCGCGCATCACGCGCAAGCGCGGTTTCTC
>CAYHRR010000586.1:0-2783 GCA_964358875.1 uncultured Planctomycetaceae bacterium
ACGACGACGGCGGACGCGTTCGCGGTCGTCATCGACGTGCAGTCGAAGGGCGAGGCGATCACGCGCGTGGTTTGATTGCGCTTGAGCGCGTAGGGCGCGGCCAACGCGACGCCGCTCGCGCCGAAGTCGGCGCCGCTCGCGCGATTGCGCGGCATGGGCAGCGTGACCAAGAAGTCCGCAGCGTTGTCGTCGGTATCCGCGGAACCGCAGTTCGCGCGCACGATCGCGGTCGAGTTCGAAGGACCCGGGGCGTTGTGCGTGTTCGAGGGAGTTGCGAAGGGCTCGCGCCAACCGGCGAGCGTGCCGAAGCCGACGAAGTCGACGATCGACGCGGAGGAGGGTTGCGTGCCGATGAGCGCGACGGTGTCCGAAACGAGCGCGACCTTGCCGTCGTTGCTAGCCAGCGAAAACGAAGCGACGACGTCGGGTGTCGGCAACGCGGACGATTGACCGGCCGGCACGCTCGCGCCATCGATGCCCTTGATCAGCAGGTGTTCGCCGGGCAGCAGCACGACGCTCGTCAGCGCTGTGACATTCCACGCCGAGCCTGTTGCCGATGCGGTTTGGATCGACCAACCGCTGATGTCTTGCGCTGCGCCGACGTTGACGAGCTCGACGAAGTCCGAGGCGTAGGGCGCGCCGACGTTGCCGCCGCCGCCGAAGACCTGGCTGACGCGCACCTGAGCGGACGCCGCTGCGGCGACGAATCCGCCGACGCAAACGGTGGATGCGGCGCGGGCGTATCCGCGCCAGGCGCGGTGGATCAAGGTGCGAAAACGATGGTGCATGGATCGCCGAAAACCGAGCCGCGATGCAGGGGGCTGATTCGAATCGTACCCGGCCGAGTGCGCAAGCGCGGGAGGTGGACAAACGTGCGTGAAGTCGCGCGGGAACGCGGGATGGTTCTTCGCAGGCGTGGATACGGAAAGCGTGACGTGATCTTGCTCGCCTAACGGTGTCGTCACGACCCGAGCTCGAAACCCAACGCCGCCGAACCGACAGCGCAGGCCTCAACGAGGCGAAGCCGCACGAGCGCGGGCAACCGACGCCGACGAGAATCGGCGCCGGCAACCGGCGCTGACGAGAATCGGCGCCGGCAACCGGCGCTGAGGAGAAACGGCGCCGGCAACCGGCGCTGAGGAGAAACGGCGCCGGCAACCGGCGCCGACGAGAAGGGGGGCGCCGGCAACCGGCGCCCCCCAAGGGTCTCAACGCCAAGCCACGTGCGTGGCTCAGCCCAAGATCACGGCAGCATCGTCCATTGGACGCCGTCGCTCAGCATGGTCGTCTTCGGGCTCGGCGGGTCGCGGTACCAGCACTGAGCGTTGACGACTTCGCCGGCGAAGCGCGGGTTGCCGATCGCCGACGGGTGGGTCGCCATGAAGGCGCTCCAGTCGACGCTCATCGAACCGTTGCACAGGCCGAGCGAGCCCGTCATCGTTTGAACGCCCGTGCGCTCGAACGGTGCCTTGACGCACAAGAAGCTGGAGCTCGCGCCCCAACCGCTCGCCGACGGGCCACTGATGCCGAAGAAGATCAGGCCCTGCTGAGCGCCTTCCGCACCCGTGCAGGTCAGCGTGAAGCCCGACGTCGCGGCTGCGCTGGGCACACCGGAGGTCGACATGGCCGGCAAGCAGCCGATCGTGCTGGTCCCCGCCGTGCAGTAGTTGAAGGACACGCCCTGCTCGCAAGAGTCGGGGATGCCGTTCAGGTTCGTATCGAAGGCGCCCGAGGCGATTTCGCACGTGTCGCCGATGCCGTCCGTGTCGCAGTCAGCCTGACTCGGATTGGCGAGGGCCACGCAGTTGTCGACGCAGTCGGCAACGCCGTCGAGATCGGTGTCGGTCTCGAGATTGCCGCAACCGCATTGACCGGGGGCGGTCTTGGCGGCGTCGGTCGGGCAGCCGTCGATGCAGTCGGCCACCAAGTCGCCGTCCGTATCGGTGTCGGCGAAGCCGCAACCGCATTGGCCGGGGCCTTGCTTCAGCGGGTCCGTCGGGCACCCGTCGACGCAGTCTTCGAAGCCGTCACCGTCCGTGTCGCCCACGAAGCAGCCGCACACGCCGGGCGCGATCTTCGCCGGGTCGGTCGGGCAACCGTCGTTGCAGTCGGCCGTACCGTCGCTGTCCGTGTCGGTGTCGGCGACGCCGCAACCGCACTGACCCGCGGCAATCTTGGCCGGGTCCGTCGGGCAACCGTCGAAGCAGTCGAGGGTGCCGTCCGAGTCCGTGTCGAGCGTGTCGGAGAAGCCGCAACCGCAGATGCCGGGTGCAACCTTCAACGGGTCCGTCGGGCAACCGTCGAGGCAATCGTCGGTGCCGTCCAAGTCCGTGTCGACATAACCCGGTGCTGCGATGTTGAGCGTCCACGCACCACCAGCTCCCGTGCTGTACGCAGCGACGCGAACGAGGTACGTCGTCGTGCACGTGGCCGTGAAGGTCAACGAGCTGGCAAGACCCGGGGTCGTGCACGAGTCGTCATCGCAGGCGACCTGCACCAGCGCACCGCAGACGCCGAAGTAAACCGCAACGGCCGAGTCGAGCGCCGGTTGCGTGGCACCACAGGTGTCCATCGTGACCGAGCCAGCACCCTGCGACGTCCACGAGAACCACACGTCCTTACCGAACGTCGTGCACGCCGTCGGAGCTCCGACCGTGTTCGTGGCGGTGGTGTTGTCCGCGCCGAACGAGCCGCTGCCGACGATCGGCGTCGCGAACGCACAGTCGTCATTCGCCGGCGGAGGCGTCGGCGGGAAGATGACGAACGTTCCGGTCGCGGTTACG
>CAYHRR010000587.1:0-2781 GCA_964358875.1 uncultured Planctomycetaceae bacterium
AACACGATCAGATCGTTGGCGCCGGCCATCAGCGTCATGCCGACGGGCGTCAGCAAGAGCAGCACGTCGTGCTCGTTCAAGAACGGCCGGTCTTCGCCGTAGTAGCTGCGGCTGTACAGCCAAGCCGCTGCGGTGCACACGACGAAGATCAAACCCCACATCGCCGTCGCAGGGTTGCACAGCAGCGTTCCGTCGAGCACGCGACCGGGAAGTTGCTCGCAGGCGAGCATGTGCAGGTTGAGCACCGCCGCGCCCGTGAGCGACAGCAGCACGAACGGTCCGCGCAGCGCATGCGACAAGCGGAAGATCGAGGCGACCAATAGCAGCAACACGCCCGCGCTCAGCGCGAGCAACGGACCGACGGCGGTCAGCGCTGCGGCGTCGAACATCGTCGCGAGTCCTTGAGGGTTCATCGCGACGCGACCCCTTCGTCGTTCGAGCTCGGCGCGAGCAACGCCGCTGAACGCGCCGGCTGCACGGAATGCTCACGCACGTGGCGATGCACCTCGGCCAAGCTCTGCTGCGCCTTGTCGAGGAAGTCGTTGGGCCGCACGCCGATCCACACCACCAAGATCACCATCGGGAGCATCAGCGCGACCTCGCGCAGGTTGAGATCGACGAGGGCCTTGTTGGCCGGGTTCGACAGCGCGCCGAACAGCACCTTGCGCGTCGCCATCAGCAGGTACACCGCGCCGAAGATCACGCCGCTCAGGCCGACGATCGACCACACGGGCGAGGCTTGGAACGAACCGAGCAGGATCAGGTACTCGCCGACGAAGCCGTTGAGCCCGGGCAAGCCGACGCTCGACAGCACGGTGATCACCCAGAAGAACGCGAACACCGGCATGGCCGCCGCGATGCCGCCGAAGTCGGCGAGTTCGCGCGTGTGGCGGCGCTCGTAGAGCATGCCGACGAGCAAGAACAACAGGCCGGTCGAAAGGCCGTGGTTGACCATCTGCAGCACGCCGCCGCTCAGACCCTCGGGCGTCAACGCGAACAGACCGAGCACGACGTAGCCGAGGTGGCTGACCGAGGAGCAGGCGATCAAGCGCTTGAGGTCGGTCTGCGCCCAGGCGAGCAGTGCTCCGTACAAGATGCCGATCGCGCCGAGCGCCATCATCACCGGTGCCGCGGCGACGGCGGCGCCCGGCAACATGAAGATGCAGAAGCGCAGCAAGCCGTAGGTGCCCATCTTCAGCAGCACGCCGGCGAGCACCACCGAACCCGAGGTCGGCGCTTCGGTGTGCGCGTCGGGCAACCACGTGTGGAACGGTAGCAGCGGCACCTTGATGCCGAAGGCCAGCGCGAAGGCCGCGAAGTACCACAGCTGACGCGTCAAGGGCTCGCGCCACAGCTCGCGCGTCAAGCTCGGGATGTCGCTCGAACCGTGGTCCCACAGGATCGCGATGATCGCGACCAGCATCACCAGCGAGCCCGCGAGCGTGTACAGGAAGAACTTGAGCGTCGCGTACAGGCGCTTGGCGCCGCCCCAGATGCCGACCAGGAAATACAGCGGGATAAGGCTGATTTCCCAGAAGAAGTAGAACAGCACCAAGTCGAGCGCGAGGAACGTCCCGAGCATGCCCGTCTCCATGACGAGCATCCACAGCATGAACTCCTTGACGCGCTTGTCGACGTGGCCCCAGGTCGAGAGCATCACGACCGGCATCAACACGGCGGTCAACCCGACCATCAACATCGACAGACCGTCGAGCCCGAGTTTGAAGTGCACCGGAGTCGGCGCGCCGTAGGAGCTGGGCAGCGCGAACCAGGGCACTTCGAACGCGTACTGCGTCGCGTCGGTGCCCGGCTGCAGGTAACCGGCGTAGAGGTACACGCCGAGCGCGGCCGTGATCAACGTCGTGCCGAGTCCGAGCGCGCGTTGCAGCTTCTCGGCGCCGCTGGGCGTGAGCACCACGGCCAAGGCACCGATCAGCGGCAGGAAGGTGAGCAGGACGAGCAACATCGCGTGGCGTTCCTTAGCGCAACATCCAAAGGAAGGAGATCACCACCGCGCCCGCGCCCATCCACAGCGCGTAGCCCGCGAGGCTTCCGCTCGCCGTGCGGCGCACCGCCTGGCCGATGTCGCGCGCCGTGCTGCCGACGCCGTTGACCAATCCGTCGATGGCGAATTTGTCGACGACGACGGCGATCACGAAGGCCGTCAGGCGCAGCGGCGTGACGATCAGCGCCGTGTATTTCGTGTCGATCGTCCACGCGTCGCCGAGGAACGCGACGACGCCCGGTGCGGCGCGTCCGGTCGCCTCGTCGCGCTCGACGCCCGACTTGAAGGCCAGGAAGCCTTGGCGCGCGAAGGCGATCGCGACGACGGAGCCGAGCCCGAGCAAGGTCCACTCGAGGGCGTGCGACATGTGCGGAACGGCGTGCGCGGCGAGGAGGATGCTGCGCCCCGGTTCGAGCACGGGTTCGAGCCAGTGCTCGAGCACGTGGAAGAAACCGAGCGCCTGCGTGATCACGACCGGAAGTCCGAGCACGCCGCCGAGCACCGACAGCAGCGCGAGCACCATCAACGGAAGCGTCATCAGCGCCGGCGATTCGTGCGGATGCACGTGGTGGTGATCGAAACGCTCCGGACCGAAGAAGGTCAGCGCCACCATGCGCCAGGTGTAGTAGGCGGTCATCGCCGCGGTCAGCAGGCCGACGCCCCACAGCACGTAGAAGACGCCGCCGTGTGCGAACGCGCCCGCCAGAATCTCGTCCTTCGAGAAGAAGCCCGACATCAGCGGCAAACCGCTGAGCGCCGCAGCGCCGGCGACGAAG
>CAYHRR010000588.1:0-2763 GCA_964358875.1 uncultured Planctomycetaceae bacterium
ACAGGCCCGTGACCCAGCGCGTCTGCGTGCGCACGGCTTCGAGCTCGGCGATGCCGATGTTCATGTCTTCGGCGGTGATGTACCGGCCGCCGAGCGAATCGACGAAGCGCCCCATCGCCTTGAACAGCTCGGGCGTCTTGGTCTTCGGATCACCGATGACCACCGACTTGCCGCCGCCGAGGCCGGTGTCGGCAACGGCCGATTTGTAGGTCATGCCGCGCGACAGGCGCAGCACGTCGAACAGCGCTTCCTCTTCGTTCGCGTAAGGCAGCATGCGCATGCCGCCGAGAGACGGACCGAGCGTCGTGTCGTGCACAGCGATGAGCGCGTACAGGCCGGTGGTCGAATCCTTGCAACGGACGACCTTTTCATAGCCGTCTACACGAATCTCGGTGATCTGCATCGATGCTGCGCGCGAGCAGGGAATGGACGCGCCGAGAGCAGCTCGAAACGCCCGGAGGGGATCAAAGGGGCCGAGAGAATACGAGGCGAGGTTGAGGGGGTAAACCGCCGAAAGGCGCAGCCGTGGCGGCGTGCGGTGTCGTGCATGGAGCAGCGCCGTCGCTTGGGCGCTGAAGTCGCTCACTCATCGCCGTCGGAGGGCGAATCGTCGCTGTCGTCGCCGTCCGTGCCGCCGTCGGGCGTCACCGCTTCGGGCTTGTTCTCGCCTTCCTTGGGAACGCTCTTGGCGTTTTTGCACTTGGGGTAGCCCGAGCAGGCGAGGAACGGTTTGCCCCAACGCGAGGTCTTCTTGACCATCGGCTCGCCGCACTTGTCGCAGGGCACGCCCGCGTCTTCGGCCGGAGCCTTCATCTCGCCCGGCAAGGGCTTGGCGTTGCGGCATTTCGGATAGGCGGAGCAGGCGAGGAACGGTCCGCGCCGCGAGTTCTTGATCACCATCTCCGCGTTGCACTTGTCGCACTGCACGCCGGTCGGCGGCGGCTTGATCACGTTGCCGGCCTCGTCGACCGAAGCCGTGTTCTTGCACTTGGGGTAGCCCGTGCAAGCGATGAAGCGCCCGCGGCTGCCGGTGCGGATCACCATCGGCTTGCTGCACTTGTCGCAGACCTTGTCGGTCTCGACGACCTCGCTCTTCTCGCGCGGCCCGTCCATCCCCATCACGTTCTTGCACTCGGGGTACTTCGAGCAGCCCAGGAACTTGCCGCGCTTGTTGAACAAGACCGCCATCGGCGAGCCGCACTTGTCGCAGGTCTTGTCCGACAGGATCGGAGCGTCCTTGAGGCTCTTCATCTCCTTCTCGGCCCGCCCGAGATCGACCATGAAGACCTTGTTGAACTCGCCGACGGTCTCGCGCCAGTTCTGCTTGCCGCTCTCGATGTCGTCGAGCTTCGTCTCCATGCCGGCGGTGAAGTCGACGTTGATCATGTCGGCGAAACTGCCGACGAGCTTGTCGGTGACGATCTCGCCGAGCTCGGTCGCGGTGAAGCGTCGCGCTTCGACCGTCGCGTAGCCGCGATCTTGGATGGTCGAGATGATCGTCGCGTAGGTCGACGGACGGCCGATGCCCTTCTTCTCGAGCTCCTTGACCAGCGTCGCTTCGCTGAAGCGCGGCGGCGGTTGCGTGAAGTGCTGCGTGCCGTCGATGCGCTTGGGCGTGTAGTGCGCGCCGCGCGCCAGCGTCGTCGGCAACACTTGGTCTTCGCGATCGGGACCGCCGGCGTCGAAGACGCGCGTGTGACCGTCAAAGGTGATCACTTCGCCCTGGGCGATGAAACGCGCGTCGCCGTGGATGAACACCGCGGTCGTGACCTTCGAGGTCTCGGGCTTCATCTGGCTGGCGACGAACTTGTTCCAGATCAGCGTGTAGAGACGCAGCTGATCGGGCGTCAGGTAGCTCTCGAGCGACTTCGGCGTGCGCGCCGCATCGGTCGGACGCACGGCTTCGTGCGCTTCCTGAGCGTTGGCCGCCTTGACGCGGAACACGTTCGGTTGGTCAGGCACGTACTCGCTGCCGTACAGCTGATCGATGACGACGCGCACTTGCTGCAGCGCTTCGGCGGACACGCGCGTCGAATCGGTGCGCATGTACGTGATCAAACCGACGGAACCTTCGGAGCCCGCTTCGACGCCTTCGTACAGCTGCTGCGCGACCATCATGGTTTTCTTCGCGCTGAAACGCAGCATCGTCGAAGCCTTCTGTTGAAGCTGCGACGTGTTGAAGGGCGGCGTCGGCGGACGCGTCTTGGGCTTCTCTTCGATCTCGACCAGATCGAGGGCCGACGCGCCGATCTGCACGAGCAAGGCCTTCGCGGTGAGCTCGTCGAGGTTCTTGTCGATGCGCTTCTCGCCGAGCTTGCGCAGCTCCGCTTGGAAGGTCTTGCCGCCCTCCTCGAAGTGCGCCGTGACGCGCCAGTACTCCTCTTTGATGAAGGCGCGGATTTCCTTTTCGCGCTCGACCACCAAACGCACCGCGACCGACTGAACGCGACCGGCGCTCAAGCCCTTGGCGACCTTCTTCCAGAGCAGCGGCGAGAGCTTGTAGCCCATGATGCGATCGAGCACGCGGCGCGCTTGCTGCGCATCGACCTTGTTGATGTCGACCTTGCCCGGGTGCTCGAAGGCTTCGAGGATCGCCTTCTTGGTGATCTCGTTGAACACGACGCGGTACACGTTCGCGCTCTTGGGCAACTCAAGCGACTCGGCCAAGTGCCACGCGATGGCTTCGCCTTCGCGGTCGGGGTCAGGCGCGAGGTAGACGTTCGGCGCGCTCTTGGCGAGGCGCTTCAACTCACCGATCACCTT
>CAYHRR010000589.1:0-2748 GCA_964358875.1 uncultured Planctomycetaceae bacterium
GCTGCGCTCGACGTTCGGATTCCTGTCGATCGCGAGCCAGTTCTTCGCCTTTCACGAGGGCGCCGTGCCGCTCGCCACGGTCACGTTCCTGCGCCACGCGGCGCCGGCGTGGATGCTCGTGCTCGCGGGGCCGATGCTGAACGAGTGGCCGGATCGCCGCGCCAAACTCGCGGTGACGCTCGGCTTCGTCGGCACGTTGCTCGCGTTCACGCCTTGGAACACGACATGGAGTTGGAGCCTGGTGCTCGCTGTTGCCGCCGGCCTGTTCGCAGCGCTCGCACTCTTGTCGGTTCGCAAACTCGCGGCGACGGACCATCCCGCCGCCGTCGTCACGTTCTTCATGGGCTTCGTCGCGCTCGCGACGGGTCCGTTCGCGATCGCAGGTTGGGTGCGCAACGGGTTCAACGGCAGCGCGCGTGACGCGTGGTTGATCGCAGCAGCTGCCTTGCTCGGCACGTTCGGACAACTGCTCAACACGAGCGCGTACCGCTACGCGCGCGCCGTTTCGACCGCCGTCGCCAGCTTGCTCGAAGTCGTGTTGCTCGTCGTGTTGGCGTGGATCTTCACCGCCGACGGCGCGCCCGCGTTCACCACGCTGTTCGGCGGCGCGGCGATCGTCGCGGCCGGTTGGGTGGCGACGACACGACGGCGAGACCTCACGCGCGACGCGTGAGCAGCGCTCGTTCGGCGAGCTCAGCTCGTCGGCGCGCGCGCGCCGCGTTTTCCGAACGGCTTCAACGTCGACAGGAACACCATGAACACGAGCAACACGATCTGCACGATGCTGAAGGCGAGCACGCGCAGCGCCGTCTCCGAGTAAGCAGCATCGTCGAGCGCTGCCACGCCGTCGCGCGCTGCACGCGTCGCCGTCTCGTCGACCCACGGCCCGAGGAAAAAAATCCCGAACAGGATCATCGCCGTCGTCAGCGTCCACTTGATGACGAGCCAACGCTGTTGGAAGAAGCCCCAATTCGTGAGCAACGCGAACAAGAAGCCGGTCGCGAGCGAACCCAAGCAGGCGGGGATGATCACGACGACGTCGATCCAGTGCAGCGCGTCGCGCGCGAAGGCGAGCGCGCCGTCGGTGCTCGGTTTCCATCCGACCAGCGACAGCACGATCAGCGCGATCACGCCGCCCATCCAGCTCGCGGCGAAGAAAATGTGGAAGCCGAGCAGCACGCTGCGCGCCCTGCGACCGAGCGGTTTCATGCGCCGGAGCACGGTGCGCGCTCGCGCGGCGGTGAACTCCGCTCCGGTGCCGTCGCTCGCGCCGCGTTGCGCAGCACACGGGCGGCCGCCTGCGACGCACGGAACGCGCGCGACGCGACGCGCTGAGCGGCAACTCGATCGACCTCGCGACGTGCGGGCTTCAACACACGGCTAATCCGCCGGCTCCAAGGTCGCGACCAACGGAAAGCCGCGCGGTCGCGCGAGCGACGCGATTTGCTCGCAGTACAGCTCGGCGCGTTCGAGCGAAGTGATCTCGACGACGGCGGAGCCGCTGTTGTGAACCTCGTACATCAAACGCACGGCGTCGGCCTGCGACTTGTGGAACAGCGTGCGCAACAAATCGGTCACGAAGTCCATCGTCGTGATCGGATCGTTGTGCAGGATCACGCTCCAGCGCGGAGCGAGCTTCGTCGTGCGCTCGGTGTCTTGCGCAGGTTCCAGAGTCGAGGTCGGCGCCATGGCGGCGATTCTAGTGCGCGCGCCGTGCGTCAGTGCTTGGCGCCGGCCTTGGTCAGGTAATCGACGAGGTCCATCTTCGTGATGATGCCCTTGAGGTGGTTCGAGTCGTCGACGACCAGCGCGACCAGGCCTTCGCTAAACATCTTGGTCAGCGAGCCGGCGTCTTCGCGTTCGTTGACCGTGCGCACCTTGCGGAACATCACTTCGGCGACGGAACTCGCCAGGCTGGCGCGCCCTTCGACGAGCTTCCCGAGCAAATCGCTCTCGGTGATGATGCCGAGCACGCGCTCGTCTTCGACGACGGGCAATTGGCTGATGCCGCGCTCCTTCATGGTCATCACCGAATCGGCGACGGTGTCGGAGGTCGAAGCGGTGTGCACGTCGCGGCGCGGCAGGCTGCGCAACAAATCGCCGACCGAGCTCGTCTCCCACAAACTTTCGGTGAAGCCGTTCGCGCGCATCCACTGTTCGTCGACGAACTTGGTCATGTAGTTGCGCACCGAGTCGGGCAGGATCACGACGATGCGCTTGCCCGCGCCGTGCTTCTTCGCCATCTGCACCGCGGCCCACACCGCAGAACCCGAACTGCCGCCGCACAACAGTCCTTCTTGGCGGATCAGGCGGCGCGCCATGAGGAACGACTCGCGGTCTTCGGTCTTGACCCACTCGTCGACCAGCGTGCGGTCGAGCACGTCGGGGATGAAGTCGTAGCCGATGCCTTCGACCTTGTAGGTCCCGATCGGGCCGGGGCCGGCGAGGATCGAGCCGACGGGATCGACGCCGACGACGCGCACGCTCGGCACGTTCTCCTTCAACTTGCGCGCGACGCCGGTCAGCGTTCCGCCGGTGCCCGCCGTCAGCACGATCATGTCGAGCTTGCCGTCGCACTGATCGAGGATCTCTTGCGCCGTGCCGTGGTAGTGCGCGTTGGGATTGTCGGGGTTGGAGTACTGATCGAGGATGTGCGAGTTCGGCAGGATCTTCTGCAGCTGCCTCGCGACGCCGATGTGACTTTCGGGCGCGTCCCAAGCGGCCTCGGTCGGCGTGCGGATGATCTCT
>CAYHRR010000590.1:0-2747 GCA_964358875.1 uncultured Planctomycetaceae bacterium
TGTAGAGATTGCCGCTCGCGCGATCGACCTTGAAGTGCGCGATCAGGCGCGGATCGATGCCGATGGCGAGGCCCGTGAAATACGCGTCGCGCTGCAGGTAATCGAGGATGTCCGAGCAGATCGTGTCGGCGTTGATTTGGCGCCAATAGCTCGGCACTTGCGCCGTGCTCGCTCCGCGCGGCGCGAGGATCGCGAGCACGTCGGCAGCGACGCCGAGTTCGACGAGCAATCGGCCGACCTCGGTCGTCGGCGCGAGCATGGCTTCGAAGCGCTGCGGCGCATCGTGCCGATGCAGCAAGCCGGCTTGATCCTCGACATGGTGCCCGAAGGGCATGTGCGTGATGTCGTGGACGAGCGCGGCGATGCGGATGACGCGCGCCTCTTCCGGCCCGACGCGTAGGTGCTCGCGCGGCGCGAGATCGGCGGCAACGTTGATCGCGTCGACGATCTTCTGCGAAACGTGCATGGTGCCGATCGAGTGCTCGAAACGCGTGTGACGCGCACCGATGTAGACCAAATCGGCCGAGCCGAGTTGCTTGACGCCGCGCAGGCGCTGCATCTCGCGCGTGTCGAGCACCGCGAGTTCCTCGCCGCTCAAGCACACGTCGCCGTGCACCGGATCCCGAATCACGCTGTGGCGTTGGCGTCGGCTCAAGTTCCCGCTGTATACGGAGCCAGGCTCCTCCGTCAACTATTCGGCGAGTGCTGCTGGAACCGCCCTCGACCTGCCGCGAATAGTTGACGGAGGAGCCTGGCTCCGTACACCTCCGTCAACTATTCGCCGAACGCCGCTCGAACCGCCCTCCGCCTACCGCGAATAGTTGACGGAGGAGCCTGGCTCCGTACACGAACCGGAACCCGCGATGTGCTTCTCGACCGTCGGTGCGCCGCGGTAACGAATGTCTCCGCTGCCCGAGATCGTGGCTTGGAGCGTCTCGCTCGCGGACACTTCGATGTCTCCCGAACCGGCGATCGACGCGGTCACGCGGCGCGCCGCCAATCCGTAGAGATCCATGTCGCCCGAGCCGCTGATTGCGACGCACAGCTCGTCGACCGTCCCGTGCGCCGTGATGTCACCCGAACCCGCGATCCCCAGGCCGAGTTTGTCGCCGACGACACCCGTGATCTCGGCGTTTCCGGAGCCCGAAACGTGCAGGTCGTCGAGCGCGGGCACGCTGATTTCGACCCGCGGATCGACGCGGAAGCGGTAGTCGCCCTTTTCGAACTGGATCGACAGCACGCCGTTCTCGACACGTGTCTCGAGCTTCGCGATCAAGTTGTCGTCGCAGTTCACGCGCACGGTCTGCTCGCCGCCGACGGTGACGCGCACATCGGACAGACCGTTGAGCGCGATCGAATGGAACGGATCCACGACGCGCACTTCGCTGCGCGCCACTCCGCTACCGCGCAAACGCCCGCCGGCCCCTTCGTCATCGCTCCACGCACTCAGGAACTCCGCGCCGTCTTGATCGACGACGATCACGCAGCCGGGCATGGCGAGAACGGACGCAACGCACAGGACCGACATCGAAAACTTCTTCATGATCGACTCGTCAGACGGAGTTTGGTGGAAGCAGCACGTCGTGTGAGGCGGGCGGCGCGAGGGACCGCGCACGTACAGCGGCGAGCGCGAGACGTTAGCAAGCGCGCCTGACTGCCGACGCTCGGCCGTGCGCTCAACGCCGCATCGAAACGACGAGCGGCGAGTCGCCGGCCTGCATGCGCTCGAAGTCGGCTTTCGAGCGCACTCCGCGCCAGCCTTCGGCGACCTGGATCTGGCCGCACACACCGCCGAGCGTGTTGCCCGGGCCGGGCAGCACGAGCTGCTCGGGTGCCTGCTCGCGCAAGGCGACGCGCACGCTGAGCGTGAAGTCGTAGGGCCGATCGACCTGCGCGCCGAGGGTGTAGCGCCGCAACTGCTCGACATCGGTCGACCACGGGGTGAAGCGCTCGCCGCGACCGTCGATCAACGTGAAACGCGGCGCGCGAAACTCCAGGTGCGCGAGCGTGGCCTGAGCGCGGCGCGCGACTTCGCTGACGAGCGGCGTGTGGTACGCGCCGTGCTGCAACAAGCGAAACGGATACGTGTTCGCGCCGCTCTTGACCTGCGGAAGCGCGCGCAACAAGTGCGCGATGCCCGCTTCGTTCCCCGCGAGCACCGCGTATCCGCCGAGCGCGATCGACTCGAAGGCGCTGCCGTTCGAAGTCGCCAGCGCATCGCGAACCGCGCCTTCGAGACGCGCATCGCGGCGCCAGTGTTCGTCGACGAGCGGAAAGATCACCTGCCCACCGCCCGCGTGTTGCTCCTGCAACAGCGACATCTCCTGCACGAGGCGGAAGCCGTCGTCGAAGCTCAAGGCGCCGCCGACCGCGAGCGCCGTGTACCAACCCATCGAGTTGCCGGCGATGCAGACGCATTCGTGCGTCTCCAGCGCACGCGCGCTGTCGAGCATGGTCACGAGCCAAATCAACGGCGAGACGTTCGAGGGCTTCAAGTGCGTCGCGCCGCTGAACTTCTCGGCGCTGTCGAGCGCACTGAGCGCGCCGAGGCCGTATTCGGCGCGCAGTTCGTCGGCACGTGTCACCCAGGCATGCGTTTGGGGCAGCGAACGCAGCGTTTTCTCGGTGTACGAGCCACGGCCGGCACACACGATCGCGACGCGCTTCATGCGAGCCTCCGCGCGGCGGCGACGATCTCTTCTTCTTGCAGCATCACCGCCGCTGTCGCCGATCCCAACGGCACATAA
>CAYHRR010000591.1:0-2745 GCA_964358875.1 uncultured Planctomycetaceae bacterium
TCAGAATCGCGTGCTTCTCGCGCTTGTAGAGCCCGGCACCGATGAACTGCCAAAGCTCCCACAGCAACCACGGCGCGGCGAGTACGAGTGCGGCGTAGGTCGAGACCTTGATCGCGACCTCGAAGCCCTCGCCCAGTGATGTCTGCATCAGTTTCTGGGGGACAGTGAATTCCGTGTGGAGCTTGGTGTCGCTCGGATCCTCACTGACGAAGTACTTGGTGCGCTTGGTATCCGGATGCTCCTTGAGCTCCTCGGCGTACAGCGCGACGTACTTCTCGCGCTGTTCGGCGTCGACGCGGTTGAGCCCGTACATCGCCGGCCGACACACGACCTCGGTCAGCTCCTTGTAGAAGCACCAGGTGGTAATCACCGCGATGAGCAGCACGATCGCCGAGCGGAACAGGCGCTTGCGCAGCTCGTTGAGGTGCTGCCCCAACGTCATGCGCGTGTGTTCGAACGGATCCGGCTCGTCGGCCATCGGGGCGAAGAAGATAACGAGCGCGTGCCTCGCACCGCGCTCGCGCGAGCGAAAAGGCGACGGTTGTGAAGGGCGATTCGACGCTCACGCTTGCCGAAAGTGCGCCGACACCGCCGCAAAAGCACACGGCGCGCGCAGGGTCGTCGACCTTGCGCGCGCCGTTGCTGTCCGCGACCCCGTGGGCCGCCGACATCGATCCGACTAGAAGCGGAAGTACTCGCGCAGCTGCTTGATGGAGACCATCTGCACGCCTTGCGAATCCGCTTCCTTGTAGACCGGCAGTTCCGTCGGCGAGAGCGGGTTCTCGAGCGGCTGTCCGTTCTCGTCGATGTACAGCTCCGAGCCGACGACCAGGTAATCGGTCTCAGCGTTCAGGTGGTCTTGCACGGTGATCGCCATGTTGGCGAGCAGGAGCTTGAGTTCCGTCTCGTTGAACTGACCGGTGAAGCGGCCGCACAACACGGCGTTGCGCTCCGTCTTCGGGTCGTAGAGCGGGTTGTAGATGATGTCGCCGGTGACGATCGGGTCGAAGCGATCGACCACGTCGTACAGCACGACTTCCGCCATGCTCGGCTTGACCTGCGTGACTTCAGCCCAGCCCTTGAGCTTCGTGGCGCCCTTGCCGCCGTCGATCACGCGGAAGCGCGTGCCGCGGGCGAGACGTTGGTTTGCGCCGACATCGATCCAAGCCACCGCGAGGTCCTTGGAAACCGACAGCACCTTGCCGTCGGCGTCTTCGGGCGAATTCTGGAAGCGCAGCGCCTTGGCGAGTGCCTCGGTACGCGTTTCCCAGGCTTGCTTGTCCTGATCGAACGCGCGCTTCTGGGCCTCGATCTGGTTGCGCGCGTCGCGCACTTGCGAATCGAGTTCGTTGCGCTGTGTGTTGAGCGACGCGACGCGGCTTTCGAGCTCCGCTTGGCGCTGCGCTGCCGTGTTGGCCTCGTCGGCCATCTGCCGGCGCAGGTTCGCGATCTCTTCGTCTTTCTGCACCGAGGCGGCGCGCAGGCCCGCTTCGAGCGTCGTCTTTTCGCTCTCGAGCGCGGACTTGGCGTCCGTCAAGGTCGCGATGTCGCGCAGGCGCTGACCGTAGGCCTCCTTGGCCTTGGGCAGCGAGTCCGCGAGGGTCTTCACGTCCGCGCCCATATCGGGGAACGCGGCGCGGAAGTCGTCGAAGGAGGTCTTCATCGCGTTGAGGTCGCTGCGCGAAGCAGAGACGCTCGCGTCGAACCAACCGACGGCGCGCGAGAGTTCGGTGAGGTTCTTGGTGGCTTCGGATTGCTGACCCTTGGATTCTTCCGCCGCCTTGCGGGCCTCATCGGCGTCGATCCGCGACTTCGCAGCTTCGCCGTAGGCCGAATACGCCAGGAAGCACCCGACGAAGAACAGGACCAGGAATACAACCAGCCAGATGATGCTGACGCGGATGGCACCGCGCTGTGAACGCTTCATGGACATCGATCCTTGCGACAGGCTGGGAGCGGCGAGGCTCCGACGAGGATTCAGCAGGTGTGGGACGGGGCGCCACGCGGGCGCTTGAGGGTTCCAAAACCACCGTGGTTCGTCGCCGGGGGGCGACGGGCGGCCGGAAGGCGCAGGTGATAACCGACGGCATCTAGCTGCGGCAAGGGAGAAGTGCGTCCCTTGACCGCAAGGATGTCACTCGTACCCTTGCGCCTCCTCGGCAGGACGAGCCTTTTGCCCGCGTGCGGGCGCCGTGCTCGACCTCGAGGTGGGTCCGCGCACTACCTCACCCGACGCGCGGAGTTTCGCGGCCCAAGTCCGCGCCGCCTCCGAACCACGCCGCGCTGCAACGAACGCGCGCAGCACAGCCCATGCCCCAGTCTCGACACGTTGCGCCCCGGAAACCGATCGTGATCGGCCTGCTCGGAGGCATCGCGGCGGGAAAAACCGAGGTCGCGCGTTGGCTCGCCGGCCCGACAGGTGTGTGCATCGACGCCGATCAGCACGCCCACGCGGTGCTCGAATCCTCCGAGCTACGTACCTGGATCGGCGCGCGGGTCGGTGCGGAAATCGTGGCCGGCACCCAGGTCGATCGCGCCAAACTCGCTGCAGCCGTCTTCGGCGACGCCCAGTTGCGCCGCGAACTCGAACAGCGCGTCCACCCGCGTGTCCGTGAGCGCATCCGGGCGCAACTCGCCGACGCGCGCGCCGATGCGCGCGTCGAACGCATCGTGCTCGACATCCCGTTGCTCCTCGAAAGCGACGCCGAGCAACACTGGAGCGCCGAGTGTGACGCGCTGGTGTTC
>CAYHRR010000592.1:0-2730 GCA_964358875.1 uncultured Planctomycetaceae bacterium
CAACTCGTCGAGGATGTCGTCGTCGGCCATGGGGTGGCGAACACGCTAACGCCGGGGCGCCGTGTATGCGCCGCGGAGCTTCAATCGGGAATCGAATCGCCCTCACGCGCGGTGAGTGCGGCGAAGAGTTGCTGCAGGCGCTTCGTCACGGGCCCTGCGCCGGCGCCGATCGAGCGCTTGTCGATTTCGAGCACGGGCGACAGCTCGCCCATCGTGCCGGTCGTGAAGACTTCGTCGGCCGCATAGAACTCGGTCAGCGACAAGCGCCGTTCGTGCGCTTCGATCGCGTTCGCGCGCGCGAGGTCGAGCACGAGCGCGCGCGTGATGCCCGGCAAGCAGTGATCGGCGAAGGGCGTGAGCAACACGCCGCGCTTGACGAGGAACAGGTTCGTCGCGTTCGTCTCCGACACATAGCCTTCGATGTCGAGCATCACCGCGTCGTCGACGCCCGCGTTGTTCGCTTCGATCTTGGCGAGGATGTTGTTGATCAGGTTGTTGTGGTGGATCTTCGAGTCGAGGCACATCGGCGGATTGCGGCGCCACGACGACGTGACGAGCCGCACGCCGCGCGCGTCGTAAACCGGCGCCTTCCATTCGGCGAGCACGATCAAGCACGGACCGGAGCGATTGAACTTCGGGTTCATGCCGCTCGTGACCTTCTCGCCGCGCGTCAGCGTCAAACGCACGTGCGCTCCGTCGCGCATGCCGTTTTTTTTCAGCGTGGCGAAGATCGCAGCCTTGACCTCGGCGCGCGGCGGCACTTGCTCGAAAGCGAGCGACTTCGCCGACGCGAACAGGCGATCGAGGTGCAAGTCGAGCGCGAAAACGCGGCCGTCGTAGACGCGCAGGCCTTCCCAGCACGCGTCGCCGCCTTGCACGGAGCTGTCGAACACCGACACCTTTGCGGCGTCGCGCGGCACGAGCGCGCCGCCGACGTGAACCCAAATCGACTCGTTGCGCGGATCGGGCAAGTCCATCTTCAACGCGGAGCTCCTTCACGGACCTTGGCGCGGATCGCGAGCGCGTAGAGGCGCTCGTAGTGCGGCTTGCACTGCGCAAGCAACGGCGCGAGCCGCGCCGGAAACGGCGTCGCCTTGCGCGTGTACTTCTGAAAACCGCTCGACGTGTGCACGTTCTGGTACCAGTGCCGCGCCCACGCGCCGTCCTCGGGCCGCGCGCCGGGCTGCCACGCGAGCATGCGTTCGTCGAAGGCGAGATCGAGCCGCGCACACAGCAGGGCGAGCATGCCACGCGGGTCGAGCAACACTTCCATCGCGTCGAGCACGAGCGGCGCTTGTCCGATCGCGCGCAGTTGATCGACGAGTTCCGTTTGCATCGCATAGCCCGTGTCGCGCAGCGTCGGCTCGGCGATCTGATTCACCAATGACGGCAGCATGTCGAGCGGATCGCGCGTCAGGACCACGTTGCGGCAGCGCTTCAGAAACGAGCGGTCGAGTTCGACCAAGTGGTGCGCCATCTGCTTGAAAAACAGGACCGGCTTGTCGCTCTCGGCGAGCAGCACGTCGCGCACGACGCGCTCACCATCGTTGTCTTGCGAGCTCAAGACATCCGCGCGCCCGGGATGGTCCGCACCCGAAACACGCAGGTAGTGCGCGTACAGCGGTTCGTCGACGACGCGCGTGTCGGCGCGCTGCGCGAACGAGTACATCAACGCCGTCGACACGTTGCGCGGGCCCGACCACAGGTTGATGCGAAGCGTGCTCATCGAAGGCGCGGGAGTTTAGCGGCGCGTCGAGCGTGTTGCGCACTCGCGACAGCGCTCGGTGCGCGCGATATCGCCTGCGCTCGCAGCGCGCTACTCTCCGCGCCATGGCCGCGAGTTCTTCGTCGACGCCGAGCTTCGGGCTCGCGCTCGTGCGCATCGCGGTCGGCGGGCTGCTGTTGTTCGAAGCGCAACGCTTGCTGCGCGCCGGCATCGGCACGTGGATCGTCGAGGACACGGCCTACCGCATCGCCGACGCACCCGAGTGGTACGCGCGCTTCGGACAGGAGGTCGTGCTGCGTTTTCCGGCACCCATCGCGTGGCTCGTGTTCGGCGGCACCTTGCTCGGCGGCATCGCGTTCTTCATCGGAGCGCTCGTGCGGCCCGCAGCCTTCGGCGTGATGTTCATGATGCTCAACGTGTTCTTCGCGGGCCCGGCGCTGCGGCGCGAAGAAGCGCTGCTCGTCGCCGCGTGCGCCTTCGCATGCTTCGTGTCGAAGGCCGGCCGACGCTTCGGGCTCGACGAACAGCTCGATGCAAGACTGCCGTCCGTTCTCACTTGGTCGCGCTAGGTCACAGCGAGCGGCGCTGAATTCGTGCGCGCATGAGGTCCCGAGTGGAGTTGCTGCGTCGGCGCCTCCGCACGGCGCTCGTCGAATTGCTACCGCACGCGACAGCATGGAGCGGGGCGTGCTATCGCTGCGCCGCGCCGCAGTGGTGCGCCGCGAAACGCTTCTTCGACGGCGCGGGAGCGCGGAGCACCGGCGGTCGATGGAATCCGGTCGGGCTGCGCGCGGCCTACGCGAGCACGAAGCCCGAGGCTGCGCTCGCCGAGAGTTTGGCGAGCGCGACGCGCGGGCATCGCCGACCAAGACGCGCTGCCGCTGGTCGTCGGCTGGGGCGAGGTGCGGCTGCAGCGCGTGCTCGACCTGCGCTCGAAACGCGTTCGAAGGCGGCTCAAGTGCACGACCAGCGAGCTGCTCGATCCCGACTGGCAGGCGCTCGCT
>CAYHRR010000593.1:0-2720 GCA_964358875.1 uncultured Planctomycetaceae bacterium
CGGCGACAAGCGCGCGCATCGGCGTCGCGGCTGCGAGCGCCTATCCGCGCTTGTCGCTCGGCGCGAGCTTCGGCTGGATCGCCAACGAGCTCGGCGATCTCGCCCAAGGCTCCGCGCTCGCGACGACGCTCGGTCCGTCGCTGAGCGTGCCGATCTTCCACAGCGGCTTGAACGCGGCGCGCGTCGAGGCGGCGACGGCGCGCGAGCAACAAGCGGTGCTCGCCTTCCGCGAAGCGGTGTTGCAAGCCGCGGGCGAAGTCGAAGACGCGCTCGCGACGCTCGCCGGCGCGACCGAGCAACGCGCGGCTTTGCGCGAGGCCGTCGCAGCGCAAACGCGTGCGTCGAAGATCGCGCGCGAGCTCTACAGCGGCGGCATCGCGGACTTCCTCACGGTGCTCGACGCCGAACGCGAGCTGTTCGCGCTCGAAGACAAGCTCACGCGCGCCGACATCGACGTCGCCGTCGAATTCATCGCGTTGGCCAAGGCCCTCGGCGGCGGATGGGACGCAACGCAAACCGAAGGCGTCGCCGCGACGCGCTAACCTGCGCGGCATGAATCCCGCAGCACTCGCCTTCGCACTCGTTCTCGCCCAGGAAACCAGGCCGAAAGTCGATCCCGCGATCACGCGTGAGGACCTCGCTGCGTGCGTCGCGGTGCTGGCGAGCGACGAGCTGCGCGGCCGCGCAACCGGCACGCCGGAGTGCGAGAAGGCGGCGGAGTTCCTCGCTTCGCGCCTGGCTCTCGCGGGAGTGAAGCCGGCCGGCGACGACGGCACGTTCTTGCAGCGCGTGCCGCTGACGAACACGCACCACAAAGCGATTCCGAAACTGACCGTGTGGCGCGCCGACGGCACGAGCACTGCGGCGGTTTGCGGTGTCGATTTCGATTGGCGCGGCGGCACGTTCTCGAACGCGAAGCTCACGGTGCGCGTGCTTGCGAAGGCAGAGGACATGCCGAGCAAAGCGGACGCGACGCTCGCGCTGTTCGTCGACGGGTCGTCGAAGGTGCAGCGCGAAGTGCTCGGCGAAAGCGGCGGACGCGGCTGCGGCGTGCTGCTGACGGCGGGGCGCGCTGTTGCAGGCAAGCAAGCCGACGATCGACCGCCGCGCGATCGGCGCGAGGTCGCCGATCCGAGCAGGCCCGCGCCGATTCCGAGCTTGCGCATCAACGGTCCGTTGCTCGAGCAACTGCGCAAAGGCGAGGTGACGGCGTTGCGTGTGGAAACCGATGTCGTCGTCGAGGAAGTGCGCACGTTCAACGTGCTCGGCCGCATCGACGGCGTCGGCACGCCGAGCAACGCGGCGCTCGCGCAGGACGCGATCATGTTCAGCGCGCACTACGACCATCTCGCGCCGCGCGCGGGAGCCGACGGCGAGGACACGATCTTCAACGGCGCCGACGACGACGCCTCGGGTTGCTCGGCGGTGCTCGAACTCGCCGAGGCTTTCGCCGCGGGTGCGAAACCCGCGCGTACTTTGTTGTTCCTGTTCGCGACCGGAGAAGAGATCGGTTTGGTCGGCTCGAACTGGTTCGTCGATCACCCGGTCGTGCCGCTCGAGCGCTTGGTGTGCGATCTCAACTTCGAAATGATCGGTCGGCCTGACGCGCTGGTCGGCGGCGCGGGCAAGTTGTGGTTGACCGGCTACGAGCGTTCGAATCTCGGCGCGAGCTTCGCCGCGTTGGGCATGAGTGTCGTCGCCGATCCGCGCCCGACGCAGGGCTTCTTCCAACGCTCCGACAACTACGCGCTCGCGCTGCGCGGTGTCGTCGCGCAAACGCTCTCGACCTACAACCTGCACGACGATTACCACCACGTCAGCGACGAGCTCGACACGCTCGATTTCGCGCACATGGAGGCCTGCGTGCGCGCCGCCTTCATCGGAGCCGGCGCGCTCGCCGATGGTTCGCTCGCACCGCAGTGGAACGAAGGCGGGCAGCCGAAGCGCTGAGCGCGCGAAGGCGACGATCAGCCGCGGCGCAACGCGCGTAGGCGACGTTCGAACACGCGACTTGAGCCGCCGTGCGCCGACCTGATAGGAAGCGCGGCATGGTGCCTCGAATCCTGTCGCTGCGGATGTGTGTCGTGATGTGGTGCGGTTCGTTGGCGCCGGCTTGTGCGAGTCCGCAGGCGCTCGAGGCGCGCGCAACGCCGCACGGCGACATGCGCGCGCGCGTCGAGCGCTACGAGTCCGATCGCGATGCGCTGCTGCGTTTTTGGAGCGTGAGCTCGTCGCCGCAGCGTGACGCGCGACTCGGCGCGTTCACGGCAAGCGAACTCGGCGAGTTGGAACACGTCGACTTCGACGCGCTCGAGCGCGAAGCGCGCATCGACTGGATCTTGCTGCGCAACGAGCTCGTTCGCGAACAGCGCCTGATCGAGCTCCGCGCCGCGCGCCGAGTGCAGTCCGCGCCGCTCGTGCCGTTTGCGCCGCGCATCATCGCGCTCGTCGAAGCGCGGCAGCAGATGGCGGCCCTCGATCCCGAAGCGACGGCGGCCGAGCTCGACGCGCTCGCTACCGAGATCGCTGCAGCTCGCGGCGCAGTCGAACCGCACAAAGCGGACGTCGTCGCGTCGGTCGCATATCGCACTGCGCGCGAGACGGAAGAACTGCGCGGCGCGTTCGACGAGTGGTATGCGTTTCGCGCGGGCTACGACCCGAGCTTCAGCTGGTGGGTGAAGAAGCCGCACGAAGCGGTGCGCGAGGCGCTCGACGCCCAC
>CAYHRR010000594.1:0-2717 GCA_964358875.1 uncultured Planctomycetaceae bacterium
CTATGCGCCCATGCCGCTTGACCGGCCCGCGCGCCGACGTGGCGCCTCTGCGACCCACACAACTTCCTGAAGCCCCCGAACACCGCTCCGTTGGAAGTGACGCGAACGGGAACGGCACCACGAACACGGCTCGGATCGCGCCGTCAGCGACCACACCTGAAGTAGCGTCGGCCGCCGCGCAGCGAGGGACGGGCGCTAGTCGGTCCGCTCGACCTCGAACGAGTAGCGCGTCTTCCCGGAGAACTTCCGGACCATCTCGACCGACTGCCCGCGCATTTCGTACGACACGCCCTGCGTGACAGTGGCCCGACCCTCGAGGGTCAGCGAGATCAGGTGCGCGTGCTCGACGGACCAGAGCAGGTCGCCCTCGGCCTGCGTGGTGAACTCGAGCTTGGTCTTGGCGCCCGGCGCGCCGCCGTGCTTGCTCGTGTACTCGCTCGATGCCACGGACTCGCCGGTGCGCGAGAGGTCGGCCTTGACGTGCAGCACGAACACCTTCACGCCGTCCTCCTCGCGCCGGCCCGCGTAGGTCACCGTGGCGTCGCCGTCCAGCGAGGCGTAGAGCGCCGCGTTCAGCTCGTGCTCAATTTCGTCCGGCTCGTCCTTGGCTGCGTCGTGGAAGGGGAGCCGGCCGCCGGGCCAGAGCACGGCGCGGAAGGCCGCCGGCTCGACGTCCCAGGAATCGCCCTTGGCGACCGGCTTGTCCGGCAGGAAGGCGCGCAAGTCCATGTCCTCGTCCAGTCCGTCGAGGAGCTCGGCGTCGAGCTTCTGGTCCGCCGCTGCCTGCACGTCGAAGCGCTTGTCGTCGGCATTCCAGGTGAACACCACGCCCTTGCCTTCCAGGTCGCAGGTCAACTTCTGGGTCTGCTCGATGACCTCGCCGTCGAACCGGGTCTCAGAGGCCGTCTGCTGCTGGTGCAGCTCGTCGAAGGTGCGCGCGAGCTTCTCCGGTCGTCCGCTGCCGACGGCCACGAGTTCGTCGGACACGACGAACTTCTCCGTGATGGTGAGCGAGCCGCTCGACTTCTTCGTTGGATCGAGGCGCTCCTCGCCGTCGAAGGTGACGCTCTCCGATTCGAGCTCGAACTTGCCGCTCGTCTCGCAGGTGCGCGTCACCTTGAGTCCCTTCTCCGGCGCATAGCGCACCTCGTCGGGGCCGGACGCGAAGTAGGCGATGGCGAGCGCGGTGCCGAGGCTGAGCTCGACGAGGTGGAGCTTCATGCGGTGAGTCTACCTCGCATGTGATCAGCCGCCGCCGTCGTCGGCCTGGTCGTCGCCCCGACGATTGCACAAGGTCCGGCCGCACGTGCGGCACAACAAGCGCAGACGCGAACCCGCGCGCGACTTCATGAAGGCGTGGCGGACGACGCTGGCGTGGCGAGTGCCATGCTGCGAAGGGCAGTCGGCGAAGGGACAACGACGGCGGGACGGGCGCATGGCCGCGAGCGTGATCGAAGTTGCGCGATCCGGAGGACCGAAGCTGCGCACCGGAAGCGATCAGGGTCGAATCGGGCGCAAGCAGTGCGTGCGTCACGGATTGGACTTCGCCCGACGACCGTTGAGAGAGCATCGACCCGGCGTTCGTTCGCGGGCGAGACCGAAGCGCAGACGGGATCGCGCTTACCGCTACGCCGGGAGGGTGGCGAGAAGTCCAACGGCGGACGAACACGGATTGGGTCGCGCTCCGGGCGACCACGGTTGACGTACTAACGGCCCTGAGGCGCGCTCGCCGCGCCGCCGCTGCACATCGCGTCGCAGATCGACTTGATCGCGGTGGTCACGCGCGTTTGCATCCCGTGCTTCTTGCCGCTCGGCTTCGGCGCAGACAGTTCACCTGTCGACGAATTCAGCTCACTTGCCATCGCGTGACTCGGCCGAATTGATCGGCAGTCCGTCTTCGACGGCCTTGAGAATCGGGCGCGCCAACCAGATTCGCCCCCACTTGCCGCCAGTCGCCTCTTCGAGCATGTCCGCCTTCTCCAAGATCAGAATCGTCTTCGCCGCCGTCGGTGAAGTGACACCCAAGAGCTTCGCGGCCCGCGCGACGGTGGTGTACGGATTGACGAACAGGTCGTCCAAGAGCGACAGCGCTTTGTGCTGCTTGCCGAGCCGCACGCGATATTCCTCGCGCAATTTGAGAATGGCCTGACTCTGATCGATCGCGCTTCGCGACGTGTCGCGCACGGCCGTCAGGAAAAAACGTAGCCACTCCGTCCACTCGCCGTGGGTGCGGATGCGCTGCAACCGCAGATAGTACTCGTCGCGATGCAGCTCGATGTAGCTCGACAGGTAGAGCAGTGGCTTGCTCAAGCGCTCGCGTTCGATCAGGAACAGCGTGACCAGCAAGCGCCCGATGCGCCCGTTGCCGTCGAGGAAAGGATGGATGGCCTCGAAGTGCTCGTGCACGAGCGCACATTGAACGAGGTCCGGCATCGTGTCGCGCTCGTGGAGGAAGCGCTCCCATGCGTTCAGGCACTCTTGCATCTCGGGCTCGTGCGGCGGCGGAACGTAGGTCGCCGTGGCGAGCGTCGAACCGGGCGCGCCGATCCAGTTTTGGCTACGTCGGAATTCCCCGGGCGTCTTCTCTTGACCACGCGCGCCCTTCATCAGCGCCGCGTGCAGTTCGCGGACTAGCCGATTGGAAAGCGGCAGGGTCTTGAGCCGCTTCATTCCAGTGTTGAGCGCCGTGACGTAGTTGCGCACTTCCGACACGTCGC
>CAYHRR010000595.1:0-2716 GCA_964358875.1 uncultured Planctomycetaceae bacterium
AAGACCGCATGCTGTTTGGCGCGCTGGCGCACGTCCAGGCGCTGGCGGCCAGACGTGAACCGCGCGTGGCTGCGGATGGACTTGGTCGGTACATCGTCACGTGGGAGGACTCGGCCAAGGACGGCGCCAGCTGGGGCGTCTTCGCTCGACGCTTTGATCACAGCGGTCAGCCGCTTGGCGCAGAGTTTCTCGTGCCGACGACGACACTCGGCCCGCAACGCAATCCGAAAATCGCGGCCGATCGCGCCGGCAACTTCATCATCGCTTGGGAGGACTGGTCTGCCGGGAATGCCGACATTCGCGCGCAGCGGTTCGATGCCTCGGGAGCAGCCCTGGGCGCCGAGTTCCTGGTCAATTCGAATCTGACCGGCGACCAGAAACGACCGGGCCTCGCTATGTCCCCGACGACCGGCACAGTCGTCGTCAGCTTCGAGGGGCCCGGTGTTTCGACCGACTCCTACGCGCGTGTGTTTTCGACCTACGACAGCCCGACGGCGTACTGCACAGCCAAGACGAACTCACTTGGTTGCGTCCCAACGATGCAGTGGTCAGGAACTCCGGCTGTCGGCGGTTCGAGCGTTTTCCACATCGGCGCGAGTTCGATACGCAACAACGAGAACGGCATCCTATTTTGGGGCCTTGCGGAAACGACGACCTCGTTCCACGGCGGCATCGTGTGTATTCAGTCCCCGATCACGCGCACGCCCGCGCAGAACTCGCTGGGCACGGCGGGCGCGCCCGATTGCAGCGGCAGCTACGATTTCGATTTCACGCCGGCGTACATGGCGGCGCACGGACTCGAGTGTGGCGACACCGTTTATGCACAGTACTGGAGTCGCGACAGCGGGTTTTCGACGCCTCAGAACGTCGGCCTCACGGACGCGCTTCAATTCGACCTGACGCCGTAGAGCCGAGCCACGTCGGCGATGGCGTCGTGCGTTGCTTGGCAGCGCCGCACCACCGCTCGTGAGCGGACGGCCGCCGAGCCGCTGCTGCACCAAATGTGGTCGACGCCGGCGCGCTCGGATCGACCGCGGTCCCGTAGCCGCCGCTCGCGCCACGTCGCGCGGCGCCGAATTTTGCGCGCAGCGCTCCGTCGCTTCGGTTTCGCGCTCGACCAAGCGTCGGAAGAGTTCTCTCTCAACGGTCGTTGCTCGCACTGCACGCCGGTGCACACAGATTCCGTGCGCTCGCGTCGACCCAGCGAGCGGCCAAACGGTGCTCCTGAACGGACCTCGCCGGCGTGGATGTCGAGAGTTCGATTCGTCGCGCTCCATGAGCTGATATCGAACGGCCGTTGTTGATGCCGTTCGCCACGCACCACGCCGCGCGCTCGCTTCCACGTGCGTTGTCCGTTCCATTGCTGCGCTCGCTAGCATGCGCGCGGCGCTGCGCGGAGTGTGCTCGACGCGTGTCGACCAACGGGTTGCGCCGAGTTTTTTCAGGAACGCGAGGAGCGACGAGATGGCCGGGTATGTCGACGGATACGTGCTGCCGATTCCGAAGAAGAGCATCACCGTGTACCGCAAGATGGCGAAGCTGGGCGCGAAGGTGTGGACCGATCACGGCGCGCTCGATTACCGCGAGTGCGTCGCCGAGGACTTCAACACGTTCTGCGGCATCTCCTTCGAGAAGCTGCTGAAGCTGAAGAAGGGCGAGACAGTGGTGTTCGCCTACGTGCGCTTCAAGTCGCGCGCGCACCGCGACAAGGTCAACAAGGCCGTGATGGCGGACCCGCGCCTCGCAGCGATGGGCGACCCGAAGAAGATGCCCTTCGACCCGAGCCGCATGATCTACAGCGGTTTCGAAGTGCTCGTGTCGGGCAAGTAGCAGCGCGAGCGCGCCTGCGGCGTCAATCCAAGCTCGGCGGCGGCGCGTCGGATTCCGGCGCGGCGTCGCCGAGTTCGTTTGTGGGACGGCGCGGCAGAAGCGACACGACGTTCCGACGCTGCGCCGGCGGCTGCTCGCCGGAACGCGAGATCTCCAGTTGCGAGCGCATCCCACTCGCGACGACACTCGGTGCTCGCCGCGCAATGCGGAGTCCGCCGACGCGGGTCGCGGAACGGGTTGCGCCGAGTTCGTTCAGGAAGCCGAGGAGCGCAGAGATGGCCGGGTATGTCGACGGGTTTGTGCTGCCGATGCCGAAGAAGAACGTCGCCAACTACATGAAGCTCGCGAAGCGGGTCGGGAAGATCTGGATCGACCACGGAGCGCTCGACTACCGCGAGTGCGTCGGCGACGACATGGTTCCGTTCTGCGGGCCCGGGTTCCCGAAGCAGCTGAAGCTGAAGAAGAACGAGACGGTGGTGTTCGCGTACGTCCGCTACAAGTCGCGCGCACACCGCGACAAGGTCAATGCGCTGGTGATGAACGACAAACGCATGGCCCAGATGGGCGGCCCGAAGGAGATGGGCTTCGACCCCGCGCGTCCGCTGTGCGCGGGGTTCGAACTGCTCGTGTCCGCCAGTGCGCGGCGCGGGCGCGCGTAACCGAAGTCAGTTCGCGCTCGGCGGCGGCGTGCCGGTGTTCGGCGCTTCGTCGCCGAGTTCGTTCTTCGGGCGGCGCGGCGGGAACGACACGACGTTCCGACCCTCGGCCTTCGAGCGCTCACGCATCAACTCGAACCACTTGTGCAGGTCGTTGCCGCACTCGGCGAACAGGCGCTGTCGCACAGTTCGCACCTCTTCGACGATCGGATCGCGCCACTCGGGCTCCG
>CAYHRR010000596.1:0-2714 GCA_964358875.1 uncultured Planctomycetaceae bacterium
GCCGCGAGGTGTGGGTCGGCAACCGCACAGGCGATTCGCTGACCGTGATCGACGCACAGGGCTTCAAGGTGCTCGCGACCTTGCCCTGCGCGAAGTTCCCGATCCGCTTGAAGTTCACGCCGGACGGCGCGCACGCACTCGTGTCGTGCGCTCAATCGGGCGATGTCGCTGTGTTCGACGTCGCGACGCGCACCGAAGTGCGGCGCATTTCGATGGAGGTCTCCGCGACCGAGGCGAGCAGCGGCTCGATGCTCCACTTCGGAACTAGCCCGACGCCGATCGGAATCCTTATCCGCCCCGACGGCAAGCGCGCTTGGATCGCGAACACCACCGCCGACCTCGTCACCGAGCTCGACCTCGAGACGTGGACGGTCGTCGCGCGCATCGCGACCGGCCGGCAGCCCGACGGACTCGGCTGGATTCCGCGCTGATCAGTGCGCGTGCTCGCGCGCGACCGTATCCGCTGCGCGCAGCGAACCGGCGAGCCCGTACGCCGTGCAATCTTCGACCGTCACGCGTTGGTGCGTGCCGACCAGCGTCGGCTCGCCGCGAAACGAGAGCGCCACGCCTGTGTAGGTGCGAGCTTGCAGCACGCCGACGTGCTTTTCGTGCGCCTGCTCGACGAATACAGGCACTTCGCGGCCGAGTTGTTCGCGCAGACGCGCCATCGACACGCGCTCGCCGACGGCGAGCAAGCGGTTGTTGCGCTCGCGCTTCGTCGCCTCGGGCACGTCGTCTGCAAGCGTGTCGGCCGCGTGGGTCTCGGGCCGTGGGCTGTACTGAAAAACGTAGTTGACGATGAAGCGCTGCTCCTCGAGGAAGCGCTCGCTCGCCGCGAAATCCTCGTCCGTCTCGCCGGGAAAACCGACGATCCAATCGGTGCCGAGTTCGATGTCGGGCACGTACTCGCGCAACAGCTCGACGCGCCGTCGGTACAGGTCGACGGTGTAGCCGCGCTTCATGCGCTTGAGCACGTCGTCGGATCCCGACTGCGCGGGCAAGGGCAGAAAACGATCGCACTTCGCGCAGTCGCGCAGCGCCTCGGCCAAAGCGCGCGTCACGTAGGACGGATGCAACGTGATCAGGCGCAAGCGCTCGAGCCCGTCGAGCTCGTTCAAGCGGTAGATCAAATCGGCGAGGCTCGCGCGACCCTGACGACCACGCATGTGCGCTTCGCCCGCGCCGGGAACCGCGAGATCCTCGCCGTAGCTGTTGACCGTCTGCCCGAGCAGCGTGAGCACGCGCGCGCCCGAGTCGATCATCCACTTGGCTTCGTCGACGAGCTCCGCGATCGGCCGCGACAACACGCGTCCGCGCACCTTGGGCACGATGCAGAAGGTGCAGTTGAGATCGCAGCCGCGCATCACCGTCAGGTAGGCCGCGCGCTCGCCGCTGTAGGGCTCGCCGTCGCGCGCCGAATCCGGCGTTTCTTCGAAGCCCAGGCGTGTGATGCGCACGGGCTTGCCCGCGCTCGCCGCACGCCGCGCGCGCAGCTCGTCGACCAGCGCCGGCAGATGTTGGAACGAGCGCGTGCCGACGACGAGATCGACCAGCGGTGCGCGCCCGAACACTTCGTCGCCCATGCGTTCGGCCATGCAGCCCATCACGCCGACGACAAGCTCCGGCCGCTCGCACTTCTTCTGCTTGAGCTCGCCGACCCACGAAAACACGCGCTCTTCGGCGTGCTCGCGCACCGAGCAAGTGTTGAACAGCACGACGTCCGCATCGTCGATCGAATCGGTCGTGCGCCAACCCTGCTTCTTGAAGCGGCCCTCGACCGCCAGCGAGTCGTACTTGTTCATCTGGCAACCGAAGGTGACGACGTGCAGGCGCGGCGCGGCAGCGTCGGTCTCGGAGGCCTTGGATTGAAAATGGGCGCGGGTCATGGCGATTGGGAAGGGCGGAGATTGTGCACGCAGTGCGCGCGACTTGCCAAGGCGGCGCGCGTTTGTGCGATGCTCGCGCCGCGTGCGTGTGCATTTCGAACAGCTCGTGCCGGCGACGCGTGAACGCGTGTTCGCGTTCCACGCCGATCCGAGCAACCTGGCGCACTTGATGGGCACGCTCGACGGATTCGGATTACTGCGCCACGACGGCAGCATCGCGCCGGGCAGCGTGACGTCGGTCCGCGAGCGCTTCGCGGGTTCGTCGATTCGCATGGACTTCCGCCATGTGCGCTGTGAGCCGCCGCACATGTTCGAGGAGCACCTGATCGCGGGACCGTTCGCGCTCTTCACGCACGTGCACCGCTTCCAAGCCGAGGGCGCAGCGACGCGCGTGACCGACGAACTCGAGGTTCGTCTGCGCTGGTGGCTCGGCGGCGAACTTGCCACGCGCATTCTCGTCGCGCCACGTTTGCGGCGCGCGTTCGCGGCGCGTCACGCTGCGTTGTCGCGGCTGATCGAGGCCGGCGCACTCTGACGTTCACCGCCGCGCGGAGTTAGGATCCGCCCTCCCATGACGCAAAGCCTTCAAGAGCGCTTCGCTCCGACGAATCGCTGTTTCGGTTGCGGCCCGCAGAACGAAAAGGGGCTGCGCATCAAGAGCTTCGAACGCGGCGACGAACTCGTCGCCGACTGGACGCCTGAGAAGCACCACGAGGCCTTCGAGGGCTCGCTCAACGGCGGGATCATCGGCGCGCTGCTCGATTGCCACTCGAATTGGGCCGCGGCGTGGTGCTTGTTCAAACACAGCGGCGCTGCGGAGTTGCCCAG
>CAYHRR010000597.1:0-2713 GCA_964358875.1 uncultured Planctomycetaceae bacterium
CGCGGCGCGTGGACGATTCGGCTCCGTGAGCGGCGAGACCGATCGACAGGTGCGAAGTGACTTTGCGGAACGGCATCGCGCGGCCCTGCGGACCCGGACGGAAGCGCGTGCGCCCCTGCAGCATCGGGCCGTCATCGGCGCGGCAATCCGTGATGACGAGCGCGTTGACGTTGACGCCCTCGGTCTGACTCGCGTTGGCCATCGCCGAACGCAGCAGCTTCGAGTAATAGCTCGCAGCGCGCTTGTGCTGGAATTGCAGCACTTCCAAGGCGTCATTGACGCCGCGGCCGCGGATGAGGTCGGCGATGAGCCGCGCCTTGCGCGCCGTGGTGCGCGCGTAGCGGTGTTTCGCTTGGTAGGTCTTGGTGTCGGCCATGGGATCACGCTCCTTCGACCGGAGCAGGCTTGTCCAGTTCCTTCTTGTTCGTGTGACCCTTGAACACGCGCGTCGGCGCGAACTCGCCGAGCTTGTGGCCGACCATGTCTTCCGTGATCTGAACGCGCGCGTGGTGACGCCCGTTGTGGACCATGAAAGTGAAGCCGACGAATTCAGGCGTCACCGTGCAGGAGCGCGCCCACGTCGTGATCGGCTCCTTCTTGCCCGCCTTCAGTTGCGCCGTGACCTTCTTCTGGACATTGGCGTCGACGTACGGGCCCTTTTTGAGACTGCGGCTCATGGTTCAGCGCTCCTAGACCTTGTGACGGCTGCGGACGATGAACTTGTCCGTCGGGTGGTTCTTCTTGCGAGTCTTCAGGCCCTTGGCCTTCAGACCCTTGAAGTTGCAGGGATGGCGACCGCCCTTGGTGCGGCCTTCGCCACCGCCGAGCGGGTGGTCGACGGGGTTCATCGTCGTCCCGCGTACGTGCGGACGACGACCCATGTGGCGATTGCGTCCCGCCTTGCCGATCGACACATTTTGCCAATCGAGGTTTCCCAAACGGCCGATCGTCGCGCGACAGCGCAAGTGCACTTTGCGCAATTCACCGGACGGCATCAGCAGGATCGCCCACTCGCCCTCCTTGGAGGTGAGTTGCGCGGCCGTCCCGGCGACGCGGCACATCTGGCCGCCGCGACCCTCTTGCATCTCCACATTGTGGATCTGCAAGCCGACCGGGATGTTGGCGAGCGGCAAGCAGTTGCCGACGTTCGGCTCCGCCTTGTCGCCGTTCATCAACGTCGCGCCGACCGTGACACCGTGCGGCGCAAGAATGTAGGCCTTCTCACCGTCCGCATAGTGCAGGAGCGCGATGTTGGCCGAACGGTTCGGGTCGTATTCAACGGCGACGACCTTGGCCGGCACGCCGTCCTTTTTGCGCTTGAAGTCGATCACGCGGTACATCCGCTTGTGACCGCCGCCGCGCCAACGACTCGTCGCGTGACCGTGGTTGTTGCGTCCGCCGGTCTTGTTCAGCGGTCGGAGCAGCGCCTCCTCGGGAGTCGAGCGCGTGAGCTCTTCGCTGAAGGCGAGCACCGTTCCGTGACGGCGACCCGCAGATGTCGGTTTGTAGCTTTTGATGGCCATGGGGATCTATCTCACAGGATCTCGATCGTGTCGCCTTCGCGGAGCGTCACCATGGCACGCTTCCAATCCTGCGCATGGCCGGACGTGTGGCCGCGTCGCTTGATCTTGCCGCGCTTGGTCAACGTGTTGACCTTCGTGACCTTGACCTTGAACAACGTCTCGACGGCGCGCCGAATCTCGATCTTGTTGGCATCGACGGGCACGCGGAAGTGATAGGCGTTGCGCTCGCCTGAGTCGTAAGTCGCCTTCTCACTCAGCACAGGCTTCTGAATGATCAGGTAGTGGCGGTCGATAGCGGTCACGCTGCACCTCCGGCGTGGATCCCGACGCGTTGGGCGAGGGCATCGAGGGCCTTGGTTTCGACGAGCACGAGCCCGGTCGTGATCACGTCGTGGGCGCACAACTCGAGCGCCGTGCGCACGGTCACGCCTTCGAAGTTGCGGAACGACTTCCACACGTTCTCGTTCGGCGCTTCGAGCACGATCAGCATGCGCCGCGGAGCGCCGGCCGCCTCGATGAAACCGCGCGCGTTCTTGGCTGACGGCGCGCTGAAGGCGGTGCTGTCGAACAGGCCGACTTCGCTGTCCTTGAGCTTGCCGAACAACGCCGAGCGCAGGGCGACGCGGCGCTGCTGCGCGGGCATATAGAAGGAGTAGTCGCGCGGACGCGGACCGAAGCAGGTACCGCCCTTGCGCCAGATCGGCGACTTCTTGTCGCCGGCGCGCGCGCGGCCGGTGTGCTTCTGCTTCCAGGGCTTCTTGCCCGAGAAGGCGATTTCAGAACGGATCTTGGTCTTGACCGTTCCCTGGCGCTGGTTGGCGCGGAACATGTCGACCGAGTCCTTGAGGAGGCGATAGAAGACCTTCTCGCCGAAAACGCTCGCGTCGAAGTCGCGCGCGCTCGCCTTGGTGTTGCCGTAGACCTTGAGCTGCATGGGTGGATCCTCGAGCGGCCTAGGCCTGCTCGGCCTTCTTGCGGGCGGTCTTGGCAGCCTGAACGAGGACGAAGCCGTCGTTCGGACCGGGCACCGCGCCATACACGAAAAGCAGGTTGCGCTCGGTGTCGACGCGCACGACCTTCAGGTTCTTCGAAGTGCAGCGCTCGGCACCGTAGTGGCCCGGCATGCGCTTGCCCTTGGGGATCTTGCCGATGCGGCGACTGGCGATCGAACCCGGCGCACGAACGTTCAT
>CAYHRR010000598.1:0-2706 GCA_964358875.1 uncultured Planctomycetaceae bacterium
AGCGTCTGCAACTGCCGGCCCTGCAGGCCGATCGAGCGCCGGTGCTCGCGGGCGGCGTCGCCGTGCTCAGCGCAGTGTTCAAGATCCTCGACGTCGAGACGATGCAAGCGAGCCCCGGCGCGCTGCGCGAAGGCGTGATCCACGATCTGCTCGGGCGCATCCGCAGCGAGGACGCACGCGAACGCACGATCCGCAGCTTCGCACGCCGCTACCACGTCGATCTCGAACAGGCCGGGCGCGTCGAGCGCACGGCGCTGGCGCTGCTCGCACAAGTCGCCGAAGGTTGGGACCTCGAGAGCGCGACCGACGAGCGCATGCTTTCTTGGGCCGCGCGCCTGCACGAAATCGGCCTGGGCATTTCCTACTCCGGCTACCACCGTCACGGCGCCTACATCGCCGCGAACGCGGACATGCCCGGTTTCTCGCGCCAAGATCAACTCGCACTGTCGACGTTGATCCTCAGCCACCGCCGTAAGCCGGACCTGGCGAGCTTCGACGCGCTGACTGCCGACGAACGCGAGCGCGAGCGCTGGATGCGACTGTGCGTCTTGCTGCGCCTTGCCGTGCGACTGCACCGCAGCCGCAGCCCGCGTCCGCTCGCGCACTGCGAGCTGTTCGTCCGCAAGCGCGAGCTGCGCTTGGAATTCGACGACGGTTGGATCGAGCTGCACCCGTTGTCGCGCGCCGATCTCGACGACGAAATCGTGCAGGTGCACGAGCTGGGTTTCGAGCTGAGCGCGTCGTAGCCCAGCCCGGCGCGCGAGCGTTGCGCGCGGCGCGTTTCAACGACCGCGACGCGCCGCGCTGAAGCGCGTTCAACCCGCCGCGTTGCGTTCGTCGTCCGGTTTGCTCGGGCGAATGGGTTCGAGAACGACTTGTTTGCCGACGCGTCGGCGTTGCACCGTGCGGCGCGGTTTCGCCGCACTGTCGCCGCTTTTCTTGGCGCGCTTTGCGCCACGCATCTTGGCGTCGAAAGCGTCCGAGGCTGCGACGCGGGTTTGTTCGGTCGACAGCTGTGCGCCCTTCGAGACGCCTTCGACCGGCGCGAGTTCGCACAAGCGTTCGAGCAACTGCTCCTGCGCCGAGCGACGCACTTGCTTGGCCGAGGCCGCGCGTCGGTACACGCCGTCGGGTTGAAGCAGCCAGGCCTGCGCGTTGTCCTCGAGATAGGGCGCGAGCGCTTCCGACATCACGCGCTGCGCCAGGCGTGCCTCTTCGATCGGAAAGCACGTTTCGATGCGGCGAAAGAAGTTGCGCTGCATCCAGTCGGCGCTGGCGCAGTAGCACTGCTCCGCGCCGCCTGCGTGGAAGTAGAAAACGCGGCTGTGTTCGAGGAAACGCCCGACGATCGAGCGCACGCGAATGTTGTCGGAGACTCCGGGGATGCCCGGGCGCAGACAGCACGTCCCGCGCACGATCAAGTCGATCGGCACGCCGGCCTGCGAGGCGCGGTACAGCGCCTGAATCGTCTCGGGCTCCGTCAGCGCATTCATCTTCACCAAGATGCGCGCCTTGCGGCCGGCGCGCGCTTCGGCGGCTTCGAAGTCGATGCGCTCGAGCAGCATGCGCTGCAAGTCGAACGGCGCCTGCACGATGCGCGACAGCGCCCGTGGTTTGCCGAGACCGGTCAGTTGCATGAAGAGCTTGTGCACGTCCTCGCCCATCTCGCGATGGCAAGTCATCAAGCCGATGTCCGTGTAGCCGCGCGCCGTGCGCACGTGGTAGTTGCCCGTGCCGAGGTGCACGTAGCGACGCAGCTTGCGCCCCTCGCGCCGCACGACCATCAGCATCTTCGCGTGCGCCTTGTAGCCGACCACGCCGTACACGACGTTCGCGCCGGCCTTCTGCATGCGCGTCGCGAGGTTGATGTTCGCGGCCTCGTCGAAGCGCGCGCGCAACTCGACGACCGCCGTGACTTCCTTGCCGGCGCGCGCGGCGTCGATCAGAGCGTCGACGAGCGGTGAGTCCGCGCCGGTGCGGTACAGCGTCTGCTTGATCGCGAGCACACTGGGATCCGCCGCAGCTTGGCGCACGAGTTCGACGATCGGCCCGAAGGAATCGAAGGGGTGATGCAGCAGCACGTCGCCCTTGCGCAGCACTTCGAACAGATCCGAACCGCCCTGCTCGATGCGCTTGGGAATGCGTTGAAGGAACGGCGGGTACTTGAGGTCGGGTCGATCGGTCAACTCGTACATCGCCACGATGCGGTGCATGTTGACCGGACCGTGCACCTTGTAGAGATCGGCTTGACCCAGGCCGAAGGTGGTCAGCAGGAACTGCGCCATCTCGTCGGTGCAAGTGTCCGCGACTTCGAGCCGCACCGCGTCGCCGTAGTTGCGATCGAGCAACTCGCCCTTCAACGCGCGCATCAGGTCGTCGGACTCTTCCTCGTCGACCCACAGATCGCTGTTGCGCGTGACGCGGAACTGATAGCAGCCGTTGACCTGCATGCCGGGAAAGGCCTCGCCGACGTGCGCGTGGATCACGCTCGAAAGCAACACGAAGGCGTGCGCGGAGCCGGCGATCTTGCTCGGCAGCGCGATCAAACGCGGCAGCGAGCGCGGCACCTGCACGATGGCGATGCCGCTGTTGCGATCGAAGGCGTCGGCGCCTTCGACACCGACCACGAAATTGAGGCTCTTGTTGAGGATGCGCGGAAACGGGTGCGCCGGATCGAGGCCGACCGGTGTCAACACCGGCAGCACT
>CAYHRR010000599.1:0-2684 GCA_964358875.1 uncultured Planctomycetaceae bacterium
ACGTGCGCGGCGCGTGCACCGGAGCGCGTGAGCGGAGCGTGCTAAGGTGAGCGGTGAGCCGAGCCCATGACCATCGTGTACTTAGATCACGCCGCGACGACGCCGCTTTCGCCCGCAGTTCGCGCAGCGTTGCAGCCGCACCTCGACGCGGAATTCGGCAACCCGTCGTCGCGCCATCCGCTCGGTGTGCGCGCAGCGGAGCACGTCGCGCGAGCACGCGAGCAACTCTCGCGCGCGTTGCTCGTCCCGGCGCGCCGCATCGTTTTCACCTCGGGCGGCACCGAGGCTTGCAACCTCGCCGTGCTCGGTTTCGCGCGCGCGGCACGCGCCCACGGACGGCACGTGCTCATCGGCGCGAGCGAACACGCCTGCGTGCGCGAAGCTGCGGCGGCGCTGGCGCGCGAGGGTTTCGAGGTCGAGCACGCGCGCCTCGCGCCGAACGGCGACATCGACCTCGACGACTTCGCGCTCAAGCTGCGCGCGGACACCGTGCTCGTCGCGCAGATGCTCGCGAACAACGAAGTCGGCACGGTGTATTCCGTTCGACGCGCTGCGCAACTCGTGCGCGCGCGCGCGAAGCAAGCCAAGCTGTTCGTCGACTGCGTGCAGGCCTTCGGCAAGCTCGACTGCGCGCCGCACGAACTCGGCGCGGACGCGGTCGCGCTCAGCGCGCACAAACTTCACGGACCCAAAGGCGTCGGCGCACTCGCCTTCGCCGACGAGCCGCGCCTCACGCCGCTCGTCTACGGCGGCGGACAGGAACTCGGGCTGCGCGCGGGCACCGAAAACGTCGCGGGCATCGTCGGCTTCGGCTGCGCAGTCGAAATCGCCGAGCGTGAGCGTGAACAAGTCGTCGAGCGTCTGCACGAGCTGCGCGCGCGCTTGTGCGAGTTCGTGGCGAGCCTGCGCGGAGCACGCGTACTCGACCGCGGAGCCGCGCAACTGCCTTCGCTCGTAGCTGTCCTCATCCCCAGCGCTCCTGCGGAAGTGTTGATGCACCATCTCGAACAGCGCGGCGTGTACGTCGGCAGCGGCAGCGCTTGTCAGGCGTCGAAGAATGCGCTGAGCCCGACGTTGCTCGCGCTCGGTTTGAACGAACACGAGGCGCGCCGCGTGCTGCGCTTTTCGATGGCGGCGACGACGACGCGCGACGAGATCGAGGTCGCCGGCGCGGCGTTGCTCGAGGTCGCGCGCGAACTCCAGGCGGTTCACGGATGACGACGAATGCACTGCGCGAGCCCGAAGCGGTGCTCGTGCGTTACGGCGAGCTGGCGCTCAAGGGCGGCAATCGCGCGGAGTTCGAACAGCAGCTCGTGCGCAACATCCGCGCGGCCTGCCTCGACATCGCCAAGCTCAAGATCGAACGCGAACGCGGTCGCATCCTCGTTTTCCCCGAGCGTCGCGCCGAATCCGTCGCGCGCCGCTTGACGCAAGTCTTCGGCATCTCGTCGGTCTCGCCGGCCTGGGGCGTGGCCAGCGAACCCGAAGCGATCGCCGCCGCCGCGCGACCCGTGCTCGAAGAAGCCTTCGCCGAACTCGCGCCCGGCCGGCGCGTGCGCTTCCGCGTTTCGAGCGTGCGCGCCGACAAGCGCTTTGCGATGCACTCCAACGTGCTCGACGTGTTCGTCGCCGAACGCGCGTTGCGCGCGGACGATCCGATTCAAGTCGATCTCGAACATCCCGAGCTCGAGCTCGGCATCGAAGTGCGCAACGAACGCACGTGGATCTTCGCGCGCCGCTACAAGGGCCCGTGCGGTCTGCCGGTCGGCACACTCGGTCGCGTGGTGTCGCTGATTTCGGGCGGCATCGATTCGCCGGTCGCGTCGTGGATGGCGATGAAGCGCGGCTGCGAAGTCGTGTACGTCACCTTCCATTCGCCGCCCTACATCGGCGACAGCGCGAAGAAGAAGGTCGTCGACATGGTGCGCATCTTGTCGGTGTGGCAAGCGCGCAGTCGCTTGTACGTCGTGCCTTTCGCGCCGGTGCAGCTCGCGATCAAAGAGGCCGGCGACGACGCGTACCGCACCGTGCTGTACCGCCGCATGATGCAGCGCATCGCGTCGCGCATCGCGCTGCGCGAACGCGCCAAGGCGCTCGTCACCGGCGAATGCCTCGGCCAAGTCGCGAGTCAAACGCTCGAGAACATGACCTGCATCGGCGCCGCAGCGAGCTTGCCCGTGTTGCGCCCGCTGGTGTGCTTCGACAAGGACGAGACGATCGAGATCGCGCGCCGCATCGGCACCTTCGATCTGTCCGCCATTCAAGAGCCCGACTGCTGCACGTTGTTCATGCCCAAGAAGCCGATGATCCGCGGGCGCATCGAAGTCTGCGAAGACATCGAGCAACGCTTCGACGGCCCCGCGCTGGTCGAGGCTGCGCTCGCGGCGGCGGAGGTCATCGACGTGTCGGAACGCGTGTGAGCAGCGAGCGTTTCGCTCACGGACACAACGCGAAACGCAGCGCCGCCGAGAAGTCGAAGCCGGGCGGGAAGAGTGCTTCGCGATACACGCCCTGTGCGTAGAACATTTGGCCGGCGATCAGCGGCATTCCGAGCGCCGACGGATGCGCGGCCATGTACGCGCTCCAATCGATCGAGAAGCTTCCGTTGCATTGGTCGAGCGTGCCGCCGGTCACGCTCGGCGGCATGCGTTGGCACGGACCCGCGACGCAGCGGCCGGAGCTGG
>CAYHRR010000600.1:0-2684 GCA_964358875.1 uncultured Planctomycetaceae bacterium
AGGATCGCCGCTCCACGCTCTGTCGTAGTAGGGGCTTTTTCAACGGGCTGCTAGGCGCGTGTCAGCCGAGCGACGCGAAGGTGTGCTCGCACACCAACACGACCGCGACGAGCACGATGCAGCCGAGCACGAAGGTCAGCATGCGCCGCGGCCAAGCCTTGCGCGCCGCAGCGTCGTCGGCGTCTCCGTAGAACACGCCGAGGGTGACGATCGCAACGGCGACGCACAGAAACAGGAGCACATGGACGAGCGGGTCCTTCACGCGCCGACCTCGTCCGGCGCGCGCACCGGTTCGGCCACGTGACTCGCCTTCAGCGGCAGCCCGAAGGCCTTGGCCTCGCCCCAGCCGTAGACGTCGATCAGTGCGAGCACGTTGAGCATGCCCGCGACGCAACCGAGGACGAGTCCACATTCGACGTAGGGAATGTCCCTGGTGACGCGCATGTCGCCGAAAGCGAGCTCGGCCGCGAGCGCGGGCAGGCCGGCCATGAACTGTCCGGCCCAGTAATAGAAGTGGCGCTCGCGCGACAGGTTCGAACCCTCGGCCAAGACGGATGCGAGGGCGAACAGTCCGACGATCAACACGAACACGATCAGCCCGCGCGCTTTGCGTCCCTGGACGAAATGTCCAAGTCCGGGCACGAGCCAAGCCGCCAAGGTCGCGAGCACCGGTGCGCGCGCCTTCGAGCTGTCGCTCGTGCGCGCCAACGTGTGCGCGTGTGCGATCGCGATGCCGTTGCCGACGCCGCTGAGCGCGGTGCACATGCTCCCCAGCACGATCGTGTCCGGCCACGGACGCATGTGGCCGTTGCCGAAGCCGAACTGCTTCATCTGCCACAACAACCCGCCGAGGTTGCCGATCTCGGGTGACAGCACAGGCGCGACGAGGCTGCGCAGCTCGGGGTCGAGGAACTCGAAGGTCATCCCGCCCGACAACTTCAGGCCGGCGAAAAACAGTCCTTCGAGCAGCACGAAGAGCAACACGCCGACCCCGAACTCGCCGAGGTAGAGGTGACCGGCGCCCGGCAGGAACCAGGTCAGGAACGCGGCGACGTTGGCGTCCCCGCGGCGCGGTGTCAGCAGGCTTTGGTGGGCGTCGTTCACGGAAGGCGGGCGGGCGCGGGGGTTCTACCAGCGCTGCGTGCGCGGCGCCAGTTGGCGCGGCTGGCGCGCGGCGGCGTGGGCTGCCAAGATGCCGCGCTTCCATGAGCGCCGCCGTCGATTGGCACGAGCACCGCCTGCAGGTCCGCTACGGCGAGACCGACCAGATGGGCGTCGTGTACCACGCCAACTACCTCGTCTACATGGAGGAGGGGCGCACGAAGCTGATGGAGTCGCTCGGCCTCCCCTACGCGGAGCTCGAGCGCCTCGGCTGGGGCCTGGTCGTGCGCAAGGCCGCGCTGCGCTTTCGCGCTCCGGCGCGCTACGCCGAGCAACTCGTCGTGCGAACACGCATCGAACGCGTCGGCGCCGCGTCGGTGAACTTCGAATACGAGGTCGCGCGCGACTCCGACAGCGTCAAGCTCGCCGAAGGTTCGACCGAGCTCGCCTGCGTCGATCTCAAACAGGCAGCGCGTCCGGTGTGCATGCTCCCCGACGAGCTGCGCCGGCGCATTCCCGGCGCGTAGCGCGCACGCTTTGCGGGCCGAGGCCTAGGCCGGGCGGTCGTAGTCGGCGTCGTTGTCGACTTCCGACGGCTCAGGCCGCTCGACCTCGAGCTCGAGGGACGCGTCGTAGTTCGGAAGCAACGGCGGCAGCGCCATCAGCAGGCGTTCGGCGCAGGCCGGACACGGACAGCCGTCCGCGAGTCGGTTGAAGCGCGTGCCGTCGGCGGTCGCCTGCCCGCACTGAAAACAGATGGAGCTCGGTACGTCGGGCATGCACGGCGGATCGGAGCGCGCCGACCTAGTGCTTGAGTTCGAAGGTCCGAGCGCGTCCCACCTCCCGACACCCTCTCGTGCGGGGGAGATTTTGCCTCCAGAGTCTGGTTGAAGTGCGCCGATCGGCCTATGCTTGGGCCCGCTCGAAGCCCCTGGCCGCCCTGCGCGGCCTTTTTTCGAGCTCGAAATAGCACTAATTCAGTGCCGATTGCGTCGACATGCTGCAGCTCACCAAACGCACCGAGTACGGACTGCTCGCGCTGGTTCACATCATGGACCGCAGCGGCGAGGTCGTCAGCGTGCGTGAGATCAGCGAACGCTTCCCGGTGCCGCGGCGCATGCTCGCCGAGGTGCTCAAGGACCTGCAACGCAGCGCGATCATCGAGTCGCAGCGCGGCTCGAGCGGCGGTTACGTGTTGGCCCGCGCGCCGGAGTCGATTTCGCTCGGCCAGATCGTCGCGGCGCTCGAGGGCCTGCCGCCGCTGACCTCGTGCAACTCACCGATCGTGGTCAAGAACGGCGGTTGCGAGGTGGAGCCGACCTGCCCGATCCGTTCGCCGATCCACCGCGTGCGCGACCGCCTGTGGGAAATGATGGAGCGCACGTCGCTGCGCGCCCTAGCGTCCACCGAGCCGCGCATTCAAATGGACCCGCTTCCCTTCCACGTCACCGCCGTTCCGAACCAAGTCACTGCCGTTCCGACGCCGAACTGAGCAGCACCGCACGATGAAACTGCCGATCTACCTCGACTACCAAGCGACCACGCCGCTCGATCCGCGCGTGCTCGAGGAAATGCTGCCCTAC
>CAYHRR010000601.1:0-2682 GCA_964358875.1 uncultured Planctomycetaceae bacterium
CGCGACGACCTCGGCCTCACCGGCACGAAAGAGGGCTGCGGCGAGGGCGAGTGCGGCGCGTGCACGCTGCTCGTCGACGGCGTGCCTGTGAATTCGTGCCTCGTGCCGGCGTGCCACGCGGACGGTCGTGAGGTGACGACGATCGAAGGCGCCGGTTTCGAGCGCGTTCAGCAGGCCTTTCTCGACGAAGGCGGCGCGCAGTGCGGCATCTGCACGCCGGGGATGATCGTGATGACGCGTGCTTGGCTCGAGGCCTGCGAGCGCGACGGTCGCACGCCGGATGCCGAGGGCGCGAAGCAGGCCCTCGCCGGCAACCTGTGCCGCTGCACGGGCTATGGCGCGATCGTGAAGTCGGCCTTGTGCGCCGCACGGAGCGCGAAGTGAACGGAGCGGTCGTCAGTGCGCGCTCGCTCGACGAAGCGTTGCGAGCGCTGCGCAACGCGAGCGAGCGCACGCGCGTGCTCGCCGGAGGCACTGACTTGATGGTCGAGCTGCGCAGCGGCCGCAGCGAGCCCGATTTCGTCGTCGACGTGTGGCGCGTCGACGAACTGCGCGGCGTTCACGCCGAGCTCGGCGGCGTGCGCATCGGAGCGTTGACGACCTGCGCCGAGCTCGTGCGCTCGCCGCTCGTGCGCGAACGCGCCGACGTGCTCGCCCGCGCCGCGAGTGAAGTCGGCGCGCAGCAGATCCAGGCGCGAGCGACGCTCGGCGGCAACCTCGGCACGGCCTCGCCCGCCGCCGATCTCAATCCTGTGCTCGTCGCTCTCGGTGCGCGCGTGCGCCTCGTTTCGCTCGCGGCGCGCCGCGAAATCCCCGTCGAGGAATTCCTGGTCGGCTATCGCCGGACTGCGCGGCGCGTAGACGAGCTGATCGAAGCGCTCGTGATTCCCGAGCGCGCGTCCGACGAACGGCGCGGCTTCCGCAAAGTCGGCACACGCCGCGCGCAGTCGATCTCGAAGGTCGTCGTCGCGCTCGCCTTGCGCGTCGACCGCGGCGTGCTGCGCGACGTCCGCGGCGCGGCGGGCTCGATCGCCGATCACACTGTCCGTCTTGCGACGCTCGAGGCCGCGCTCGAGGCGCGCACCGCGACGGCCGAGCTGCTCGACAGCGCGTGCGCCGCGTGCGCACGCCACGACGCCGCACCGATCGACGACGTGCGCTCGACGGCGAGCTACCGTCGCCACGCGTTGCGTCGCATGCTGCGCACATTGCTCGGCGAACTCTGCGCCGTGCCAGGAGTCGACTGATGCCTTTCCTCTACATGTTGGCGATCGTTCTCGGGCTCTCGGTGTGCATGCAGAGCACCGTCAACGGTCAGCTCGCCGGCCGCATCGGTTTGGCGCTCACGCTCGTGATCAACTCCGGCGTGGTGTTCGTGTTCACCAGCGTCTGGTACACGATCGAGCGCTTCGCCGGTCGCGCGCCCGCCGAGTCGAGTCACGCGCCGTGGGCGCTGTACTTGGGCGGACCCTTCGGCGTTTTGATCCTGACCTGCGCGGCGGTCGCGTACCCCAAGCTAGGTGCCGGAACGACGACGACGATCGCCGTCGCGAGCCAAGTGGTCACGGCGCTCGCGCTCGATCAATTCGGCGCGACGGGCCGACATGTGCCGTTTTCCTTGCAGCGCGCGCTCGGTGTCGCGCTCGTCGTCGCCGGTGTGTGGCTCGTCGTCGCATCGGCTTCGAAGCCTGCCTGAGTTCGACCGGACGCGCTGCGCGAGGCGTGCTCGTCCCGACGACGAGCCCTAGACTTCGCCGCGTGTTTTCGCGTTGCACGAGCGCTGCCGTCGCGTGCGCCGTGATCGCGCTCGCCGGTTGCGGCAGTGACGAGCTCGGCGCGTATTCGTCCTATCGCGCGATGCAAGCGACGCGGCGCATCGAGGTGCACCTGCCGGCCGACTTGTACAGCGCCGAGCTCGGCGCGTCGGCCCGCGAACTCGAGTGCCGTGGCGAGTGGACGGTCGTGTTCACGCGCGAGGACGCGCTCGACGACGACGCGGTGCAGATTCACATCCTCGGCGCCGACTCACCGCGAGCCGAGCGAATCAGCGCAGGCGCGGGAATCACGTTCGACGCGGCGAACGCCGCGTTGACGTTCGCAGGCGCGAGCTATTCGGGCACAGGTTCAGGCGTCGTCGCGACCTTTGCGGACCCGACGCGTTCCGGTCGTTCGGTGACCGTCTATTGCGCCGCGAACTCAGCGCAGGCCGCGGCGTTGGTCACCGACTTCGCGCCGACTTGGAAGCCGGCGTGGCGAACGTGGCGCGACGGAATCATCGCGAGCGAAGGGACGTTTGCCGCCGACGGAACTCCGCTTCCTGCGCCTTCGAGCGCGGCGCTCGCGGAACTCGCGCGCGCAGGCGCCACGCAGGGACACCTTGGCGCGGCGGAGTTGGTGCTGCACGGCGCGATCGACGCCGCAGCGCTCGCGCGCTATCGCAAGCACCTCGCCGCAGCGCGCGATCGCGTGCGCGCTCTCTTCGTCGACGGCGACGCACCGCCCTTGCGCAGGCTGCGCATTCACGTGTGGCCCGATGTCGAAAGCCTCGCGCTCGCCACGGGAACTTGGGCGCTCGCGACGCGCGGTGTCGACGGCGCCGTGCACGCCGTCGTCGCTCCCGAACTCGCCGACGACGGCGGCGCAGAGTTCGCGCGCGCGGTCGCGCTCGCCTATGCGGGAACT
>CAYHRR010000602.1:0-2678 GCA_964358875.1 uncultured Planctomycetaceae bacterium
TGTGCGCGGCGGACTGGCCCGGCAACGTGCGCGAGCTCGAGCACACGATCGAACGTGCGACGCTCTTGTGCCGCGGCGAGATCTTGACGCCCGCCGATCTCGGCTTGGCGACGGCGCCGATCGAATCGACTGCGCCCGCGCTACCCGCGGGAGCGGAGCACGCGCTCAAGCGCGCCTTGGAGGAACCCGAGCGTCGTTTGATCGAGGGCGCACTCCAGTCGAGCGGCGGCAACCGCGGTCGCGCCGCAGCGTTGCTCGGCATCAACCGCACGACCTTGTTCAACAAGATGCGCAAGTTCGAACTGCTCGACTTCCCCACGCGCTTCGACGCGTCGCTGGACATGGGGCCTGCGCACTCGCAACCTAGGCTCCCCCTCGGCCGCGACGAATGAGAGTTCTGACTTGGATCTATGCCCTGCTCGCGCTCGCGCTGTGCACGTGGCTCGTGCTGACTTGGCGTGACGCCGCCCGCGCCGTGCCGCGCACGTTGCTCGAGGCCGGGCGCCGTTCGATCTCGGGCCCGCTCGTCGATTGCATGCGCGGCATGCGCGAATTGGCGGCGGCCCTCGACGCGGCTGAGAAGGCCGAGGATCTGCCGCTCGTCGAAGAGATCCTGGTCACGCGTGCGAGGCTGTTGAAGTCGAGCGGCGGCTTGACGCAAGCACGCGCCGACATCGAGCGCGTGCTGACCCACCTGCGGCCGAATTCGCCGGGACTCGAAGCGCTGCTGGCGGCCATCGACCTCGAAGCGGGCGACATCGATTCTGCGCTCGCGCGCGCCAACGCCGTGCTCGTCAAGGATCGCAATCAAGCCGAAGCCTGGGGCGTCAAGGCCGAGGCGCTGCTCGCGCTCGCCGAGCAGAACGTCCAGAACGCACGCCGTCGCGCGGGCTTGAGTCTTGCCGAGGCGGGCCTCGACGCGGCCGACTTGTTGATGCGCCGCATCGCGGCACGCGAACCTACCGATCCCGATCGCGCGCGCTCGATCGACGAGTTGTACGCCGCGTTTCCAGCCAGCGAAAAGCACCGCGCGCGCGAGGTGCTGCAGGATCTCGACGAGGCCGGACGCTTGCTCGCCGAAGTCCCGATGGCGCTCGCGGAGTCGTTCCGCGGTCCGGTGCGACGCGACACGGCCCAGGCCTACTTGCAGGTCTTGCGCGATGCCGGCGAGACCGAACTCGCCGTCGACTTCGGCCTCGGCGTGTCGCGCTTGAGCGCGCTTTCGACGTATCCCGCGTTTTTGCGGCAGTTGATGCGCACCCTTGTCGACGCCGGACGCCTCAAGGCCGCAGCGGAAATCGTCGACCCCGCGCTCGGCAAGAAGGCCGGACCGGACGCCGACTTCTTCCAGGACTGGGCTGAAACGCTGTACCGCGCCGAGAGTTGGCCCGTGTTGCCGCACGCTGCGAACTTGCTGCGCGCCGCCGGCGATCCGGACCAGCGTTCGATTTCGAATTTCTACCTGGGCCTCGGTCAAGCGCGCTTGGGCGTCCACGATCAGGCGCAGCTTGCGCTCGATCGCTATTTGCACCGCGGCACGGTCGAACCGTTTCCCGGCGCAACCGTGGTCGCCTGGCAGACCTTGTCGGAGGTGGAGCGCGCCTTGAACAAGTCCGACGCGGAGCTCGGCGCGTTGCGGCGACGCTTGATGCTCGCGCCCGAAAGCGGACCCCATGTCGCCGACGCTTGGTTGCGGCGCGCGGAAATCGCTGCGGCGACGAGCGGAGCCGATCCGCTCAACACGCTCGAGTACCTCGCGCAAGCATTGCGCCTGGCGCCGCTGCGCAATGCCGAGCTCGAACCGCGCTGGCGCGAACTCGGTCGCGCGCTCGCCGAAGCGCAACACATCGACATCGCTGCGGAATGCCGCACGCTCGAAGAGCGCGGCATCTCCTTTCCCGAGGGACAGCGCACTTCCTACGAACTCGTAGCGATCACCGCCAAGCTGCTCGAGCGGGGCAACACGTCCACGGCCGCACTCGTCGCGCGACGCACGCTCGAGGCTTACCCGGACCTTCTGCCGGCCCTCGACATGGCGGCCGATGCGGAATCCGCGCTGGGCGATTTTGCCGCAGCGGCGCAGCACTACCGGCGTCGCCTCGAAATCGGCGGACCCGACCTAGCCACCGTCGAAGCGCTGATTGCGCTGCCGCTCGACGAACTCGGCCCGCAGTGGAGTCTCGATCTGGTGCGCCTCGATCCCGAGGGCTTCGGGCGCCGACTGGCCGCGCAACGCTTGCAAGAACGCGGCGCGATCGGCGATGCGATCGCCGGACTGCAGCGCGTGGCGCCGGAGCGGCTCGGCGACGACGGCTTGCTGACGCTCGCGCAATTGCTGTTCGATCAGGGCCACGAAGTACGCGCGCAAGCCGAACTCGCCAAGCTCTCCGGCGCCATCGACGTCTTGTCGCGCGCGCTGCCTCTGATGATCGACATCGGTGTGCGCGAGCGCGACACCAAACACATCTCCGCGCTGATTCGCTTGCTGCAGAGTCGGGCGCCGGTCGACGACACGCGCCTGCTCGCGAGCGTCGATCACATGCTGACCGCGGGTCTCGTCGAAAGCGCGCGCGAGCTCGTGCAAGCCATGGACTCGCGCTCGCGCTATCGCAGCGCGCCTCTGTACGTGCGACTGGCGCAAGTCGAATTGTTGTCGGGCAATTTCGACGCGGCCGTCG
>CAYHRR010000603.1:0-2672 GCA_964358875.1 uncultured Planctomycetaceae bacterium
CGGGCGCTTGGCCCGCGATCCAGTTGATCATGTAGCCGCCGTAGCTCGCGCCGAGCGCCGCGACGCGCGTGCCGTCGAGGAACGGATAGTGCGCGACCGCGTGATCGAGGCCCTTCATCAGATCCTCGTAGGGCGCGCCGCCCCAATCGCCGCGAATCGCGTCGGTGAAGGCTTGGCCGTAACCCGTCGAGCCGTGGAAGTCGACGAACACGACGGCGAAACCGGCACCGGCATAGGCCTGCGGATTCCAGCGGTAGTGGAAGTGATCGCCGAAACTGCCCTGCGGTCCGCCGTGGATGAGGAACGCGACCGGATAGCTTTGGCCGGCCGTGAAATCGGCGGGTTTCAGCACGAAACCGTGCACTTCGTCGCCGTGCGCGCCGGTGAAGGCGAACTGCTCGTAGTCGCCCATGCGCGTCGTCGCGAGCTTCGCGGCGTTGAGTTTGGTCAGCGCGCGCACCTCGCCACCTTCAGGCGACACCGCATACAACTCGACCGGCGCTTTCAGCGTGTCGCGTTGGAACACGAGCACGGCGCCGGCGCTGAGCACGCCGACGTTGTTGCCTTTGTCGACCAACGTCCTGACCGTGCCGACGGCGACATCGACCGCGAAGATCGAGCTGTTCCCGACGTTCGCCGCGCTGGTGAAGATCGTCGCACCGTCGCTCGACCAAGTGATCTCGCCGGCCGAGCGATCCCAATCCGCAGCGAGGCGCTTCTTCGCTCCGCCGGCGACATCGAGCAGCACGATTTGCTGGCGATCGGCCTCGTAGCCGGCGCGCGGCATCGACAAGTACGCGAGCGTCTTGCCGTCGGGTGAATAGCTCGGGCCGACGTCGTAGCCGGCGTTGTCGGAGGTCACCGACACCGGCGGCGCGCCGCCGTCGGCAGGCACGACGTACACGTCGCTGTTGGTGCTCCACGCGTCCTCGCGCCCGACGTTGCGCATCACGAACGCGACCGTCGCGCCGTCGGGAGAGATCGATGTTTCTTCGAGCCCGCCGAAGGGCTTCGTCGGTGCATCGCAATCCAAGCCCGGCATCAAATCGAGCGGTGCCGCGCTGCCGAGTTCCCAAGCGAAGAGGTGACTGCGCTTGTGGTCCTCCCAACTGTCCCAGTGCCGGAACATCAGCGACTCGTAGACCTTTGCGCTGGTGCGACGCTTCGCCTCCTTGGCATCCAGCTCCGCGCTTTCAGCGAGCGTTTTCGCCTGCGGCCACACATCGAAACTGAGCAGCAACTTCTTGCCGCCGGGGAACACGTCCATGTTCTCGACGTCGAGCGCAAACGTGGTCAGCGGCTGCGGTTCGCCGCCGTCGATCGGCATCGTCCACACTTGCGACGAGCCGCCGCGCGTGGAGAGAAACGCGAGCGTGCGCGTGTCGAGCCAGCGTGCGTTCATGTCGTTCGCCGCGTGGGTCGTCAGGCGGCGCGCGTTCGAACCATCGATGCCGACGAGCCAGATGTCGGTGCGTCCCTTGTTCGCTTCGACGTCGGTGACGCGCACCGTGAAGCTGATCCAACGCGCGTCGGGCGAAACGCGCGGATCGCTGATGCGCTCCATCGCGAGCATGTCCTGCACCGCGAACGGATGCGTGTCCTGCGCACTCGCGCTCACCGCCACCACCGCCGCGCACACGATCATCGAAGCGAATCTCACGGATCTCTCCTCCTGGAACGGAATCGGGCGCGCCATGGTAGGCCGCGCCGATTGCCGTGCAACGCTCGCCGTCGGAGCGCGTCGCCGGCAGCGAACGCGCAGAACGTTCGGTCGATGTCGCTCGAGCCGGTTTGCAGCGGCGTGACAACATGCACGCGCTTGCGAAGCAGGAGAGCTCGCGGCGCTCGTGCTACCTTTCGCGCCCTGCGCAGCGATGCGCTGCGTCAACGCTTCGATTCACGCCCTTCAGCCGCAGAATTCGCCGATGACCGCGAGCACCCAAACGCCCTCGAACGAACCGCAGTCGAATGAACTGGTCAGCGACATGGGCATCACCGTGCTCGCCGTGACGGCGGTGCTGGCGATCGTGTTCGTCGCGTTGAAACGCAAGATGAAGCGCTAACGCTCGGGTTCGAGTGCCTGCGGCAGCACGGTCGCGTAGCCGCCGGCTTCGCGGAACAAGTTGGGATAGCCACCGCCGACGATGTCGAGCACGTAGCCGCACCGCTCGGTTCTTTTTGCCCTCCACTCCTTGATCGACTGATCGCGCCGCTCGAGCCGCACGACTTCGGCGCGCGGATTGGCGATCAAGTCCGCCGCCGGGTAGTCGTTCAGGATCTCGCACCCGGTTCGGTACGTGAGCGTCGCGCGTGTGGTCCGCAGTTGCGCGGCTGCGCGATCGAAGGCGCGCGAGTCCGCGTAGTAGAGACCGCACAACGCGTACATGCGCCCGCCGAGCGGCGCCTCGTCGAGCAGGCGCTCGAACAACGCCGGTGCGTCCGAAGCGGTCCACAAAATGCGCAGCGCGATGACCTCGCGCGGTGTCTCGCCGCCGTCGCCGACGGCGTCGTCGCTGAAGCTCTCGGCGTGCGCAAGGCATGCGTAGGCCGCCGTCGTTCGCGCATCGAGCGCGTGACTAGAGAACTGCGCCGGTCGCACGCAGGCCGCCGCACACGCGAACACGAACACCGAGCACAGCGACCACCGTCGAGACATGCGCACCTCCTCGCGT
>CAYHRR010000604.1:0-2671 GCA_964358875.1 uncultured Planctomycetaceae bacterium
CTGCCTGTCGAGCACGATCACTCCCGACGTCGGCAGCGTGCGCTTCGGCGACGGGCGCACGGTGGCCGGCAACGAGAACGAGTTCCGGGCGCAGCTGGGCATCGTGACGCAAGAGGATCTGGTCCAGACAACGCTGACGGTTGAGGAGAGCCTGGTGCTTGCGGGTCGGTTGCGACTACCAGAACTGAGCGCCGTGGAACGCGCCGAGCGCATCGAGGTCGTGCTCAACGAAGTCGATCTCGCACCTCATCGCGCCAAACAGGTCGGAGTGCTTTCCGGAGGGCAACGCAAGCGCGTCAGCATCGCGGTGGAGTTGCTGATGCGGCCGCGGTTGCTGTTGCTCGACGAGCCGACTAGCGGCCTCGACCCCGCGGTCGCGGCGCGACTGATGGACGTGCTTCGCGGTCTCGCGCGCCGCGGGCTGACGATCGTCTGCACGACACACACGCTCGACACGTTGAACTACTTCGACTCCGCACTCGTCCTGGGCCTCGAGCCGCAAGCCGGCGGCAAGAGCCGCACCGGGACGCTCGCCTACTTCGGGGAACCCGTCGCGTTGCTCGAGAGCTTCGGCGTACGCAGCATCGTCGACTTGTTCGAACGCCTGCAAGATGTGCGGTCCAGCCAGGAATCGCAGCCGCCGCGCGGCGATCCCGACAGCGATTCCGGTTCAGTCGATGAGACACGCACGGCATCGAGGACGCGCTTACGCGCCGTGACCAAGCTGCGCGTCAGGTCGTCCTTCGCTACCCAGGTCGCCGTCGTCCTGCGCCGCGCGCTGCTCGGGTTCCTGCGCGACCCGGGATCCGCGACGCTCAACCTAGTCCAGCCCTTCGTGCTCGCGCTGCTGACTCTGCTCGCACAACATGCCGCGCCGTGCGCGTTGCCTATCCACTTCTTCCTCGTCGTCGCCGCGCTGTGGATGGGAATGACACTGACGGTGCGCGAGATCGTGCGCGAGCAGAAGCTCTACGTCCGCGACCGTCTCGTCGCGCTCGGTCCGGATGCCTTCATCCTTGGGAAGATCGTGTTCGCCGCGATCGTCCTGGCCGCGATCACCGTCGTGCTCTACGGCACCGCTCGCTGTTTCGGCCCGCTGATCCTCGCGGACGGTGGTCATGCGGCAGAGCAACTCCAGGACGCACCGATCATCGGCGCATGGTTCGTGTTGTGGGTGACGGCCATCGCGGGCGCGCTGGTTGGGTTGACGATCTCGACGCTCGCACGGACGGAACGGGTGGCCGTCATGCTCTTGCCGATCGCGCTGCTGCTGCAGGTCTTGCTCAGCCGCGTCGTCTTCGGGCACGTCGAAGTGCCGTGGGATGTGACGGCGTCACCCTTCTGCCCGATCCAGGATGTGGGGCGTTTCCTCGATGGTGATGGCACGTCATGGCAAGGTGTGCTCGTCGCTTTGCTCTCCGTCGGGATGATCAGTCGGCCGGCGACGGCGGTGCTGGACTACTGGGCGATCCACGACTCGAGCGGAGGCCGCATGTCGAGCGAATGGGGCTACCTTGCGCTGCTGATCGCCGCGTACTTGGCGGCCGTGTGGGTCGTCTTCCGTCGCACGGAGACGCGCTGGATCAGCGAACTACGCTGACACCGCAGATCAACGCGGCCGCTCGTCCTTCAGCACCTGCAAGCGCATCAGGCGCTCGACGGCCGGCGGGTGCGAACGGAAGTGCTGGTCGAGTTCACGCGCGACCTCGTCGTTGGGCGCACCGGACTCTCGCGAATCGTGGGGCGGGACGGCGTGCAGGGCCTCGTAGCGCACCAACAAGTCCATGCCGCGGCACGCTTCCTCATGCGTCCGACCGGCCTTGCGCAGAGCGCGATAGGCCCAGCGATCGGCCTCGAATTCCAACTCCTTGGTGTGCCCGGCGCCGAGCAATCGGGCCGCGACGATCAATAGCGAGGCATCGACGTCACCCAAGGTCTTCCGCGCATGCTCGGCGTAGTTGAAGCCGCGATTGCAATGCTCCAGGTCGACGTGCGCGATCTCGTGCGCGAGGACGAACTGCAGCGCCGCGTCGTCGGTGCAGAGCACCAACAGGCCTCGATCGACGAACACATGTCCACCCAGCAGCGCGAAGGCGTTGACGGACTCGTCGTCGAGCAAGTCGAACGTGTACTCGATCGCGGCTCGCGAGCGCTGGTCCACGATGGGCAGCGCGAGTTCGCGCACGCGCGCCGCTGCGTGCGCATCCGCGAGCACCTTGGACTCCGCGAGCACGGTCGTGCGCAGCATCGCGCCGATGCGCTTCTCGTCGCCGGACTCGAGCGGGAACAGCGCCTGGCCGACGCGGTCGGCGCCTTCGACACCAATGCGGAACAACTCGAACGCGTCGGCGACTATGGATTTGTCCGGCGATGCGACCTTCGTCTCTTGCGTCGGTAACTGGCTCGGGGTCGCCGCAGGTTCGAGCGCGGGCGGAGTCGCGGCTGTCGTGCTCACGCGACCGCTTTGCGCGACTCGCTCCGGCGCCGCCACGGAGAGGCGGCGCTCCGCGAGCACTTCCGGAGCTTCGACACGATCTGCAGCGCCACGCAGGACCGCCAGGACGCCGTCGAGAAGCTCGTCCGGGACGGCGTGGACGTGATGGGCGTGATCGGGGGCTACAATTCCTCCAACACGGGGCACCTCGCCGAGATCGCGTCCGCCTCCGCCCGC
>CAYHRR010000605.1:0-2668 GCA_964358875.1 uncultured Planctomycetaceae bacterium
CCGCCAAAGCTCCGCCGCAGCCCACGCAGAACGCCGCTGCACTCGTCTTGGCGGCGAGTTCCTTGCCGCAGGTGCCGCAGAACTTGCCGGGGGCCACACTCGCGCCGCAGGCCGCGCACGTGATGCGTGTCGCCGCGGAGACGTCAGCGCTGCCCCGCTGTGGCTGCTGTTGCATGAGCATTTGAGCCATGCCGAGCCCGACGCCGAGGCCCGCGCCCCCGAGCAATCCGGCTCCCCCGCTGCCCTCGCCTCCACCACCCTTCGCCATGCCCTCACCTGCGCCGAGCATGGCCTTGCCGGCCGCAAATTTCTGGTAGCTGTCGACTCCACCCACGGTGCGCAGGTAAGCCGCGTCCGTGTACAGCTTCTTCAGATTCGCCGCGTCGCCCTCGTCGATGGCGATCACGAAGTTGCCCAGGCGCGGGATCTCGAGACCGTAGCTCGCGACGTGCTGTCCGAGCCCCTTGAGCACATCGGACTCGATCTCCTCGGTGTAGGCGCCCGAGGTGACGTCGAGCAACGGCCACTTGTTCTTCACGACGAGTTCAGCGATGCGATCGCGGATGACCTTGAGCACCATCTCCTTCATCCACGAACTGATCTGATCGGTCTGCGATCGACCCATGCCGACGAGCCCGATGATCAGTTGTGCAGGATCGGTGACGCGGAACGAGAACTCGCCGTGCACCATCGTCTCGACGGGCACGCCCGACTTCGGGTCCTCGACGTTGCCGATGCGGCCGCCGAACTTGTTGCTCGTGTGCTCGCGGACATTGACGAAGAAGACCTCGGCGATGAACACGCGCCCGCCCGTGAACGTGTCGACCAGGTTCGACAAGAACGGCAGATTCGCGGTGTCCAGCGTGTGACGACCGGCGCCGAGCGTCGCAAGCACCTTGCCGTCGCGAAAGAACACACAGCGCTCGTCGGACTCGACGGTCAGCTGCGACTTCATCGGAATGGTCGGGTCCGGGTGCTTCCAGACCACGAACTGCTTCGCGTCGTCGGGACGCGCGATCATCATTTCGCCGACGCCGCTCTTGATCCAATCCATCAGTCCCATCGTTGGCTCCTGTTCTTACTCGGCCCCTGTGAACGAACGGGCTCGAAGCGGCGCGAGTACGCGCACGATAGGTTTTCCTTCAGGGCACGCAACGATTCCGCAGCAGCTCACGGCCGCGCTGTTGAAGAAGCCGCGAAGTTCGCAGTAGACCGTGCCCGCCCCGCCATGGAGAACGCATGTGAGTGAACCCAGCGCCTCGGCCTCCGACGGCCCGACTCAGGAACCGCGCGCGTCGACGCAAGTCGATTTTCCCTGCGCGAGCTGTGGAGCGAAGCTCGTGTGGGACCCCGACGCCGACGCGCTCGCCTGCGCGCACTGCGGCAGCACGATCCCGGTGCCGCGCGCGCTCGGTGAGATCGTCGAACGTCCGCTCGCGGAAGCGGGCGAGGCCATGCGCGGACTCGGCATCGCCAAGCGCGCGTTGCGTTGCAACAACTGCGGCGCAACGGTAGCGCTCGACGAAGTCGCCACGGCCAAGGCCTGCGTGTTCTGCGGCTCGTCGAACGTGCTCGCGCAGGATTCGAATCGAAACGCGTTGCGCCCCGAGTCGCTGATTCCGCTCGATGTCGGCCGCGCGACCGTCGAGAAGAACTTCCGCGCTTGGATCGACTCGTTGTGGTTTCGCCCCAGCGCTTTGAAGCGCGTGCGCAGCTTCGACGCCATCGGCGTGTACGTGCCCTATTGGACGTTCGACGCGCGAGTGCATTCCGATTGGTCGGCGGACGCCGGCTACTACTACTACGTCACGCAGATGGTGCCGGTGATGGTCAACGGGCGCATGACGATGCGTGCGCAGCAGGTGCGCAAGATTCGCTGGGTGCCGGCCTGGGGCAATCGCAACGACGCCTACGACGACGTGCTCGTCCACGCGTCGAAGGGTGTTTCCGAGCAACTGGCCGCGAAACTAGGCACGTTCGACACGCGCGCCTTGGTGCCCTACAGACCCGAGTACCTCGCCGGTTGGCGCGCCGAGGAGTACCAGCTCGACTTGGAGAACGGCTGGCACGTGGCGCGCGACTTCATCGTGCGTGCGCAGGAGAAGCGTTGCTCCGGCGACGTTCCGGGCGACACACAGCGCGAGCTGCGGGTCACCAACGACATCGCCGATGTGCGCTGGAAGCACATCCTGCTGCCGATCTGGTCGCTCAATTACACCTACCAGGGCAAGCCCTACGCCGTGCTCGTCCACGGTCAAACCGGAAAGGTCCATGGCGACGCGCCGCTGTCGTGGTTGAAGATCCTCGCGCTGATCTTCGCGCTTCTCGCAGGACTCGGCTTCGTGGCTTTGCTCGCGCTGCTGGCGGAGCGTTGATCAGCCGCTGCGGCGCAGCGACAGCGGCGTGCGAAGTTGTGTGCCCGCATGTGCCGACCACGTGCGCACGAGCGCTCGATGCTCGGCGAGTTTGAAGCCGCTGCGCCGCGCGAACATGTCGAGCACATCGTCGCCGGGCGTGCGACGCTTGAAGACGAAGCGCTCTCCGAAACTCACGAACGCGGCGAGCATTTCGTTGGAAACCCAGCCGCTGGGTCGGCGCAGCAAGGCTTCGGCAACCAGACCGAACAGAGCTCGCGCGCGCGCGCCGAGCACCGGCTCGCACAGGCCCC
>CAYHRR010000606.1:0-2665 GCA_964358875.1 uncultured Planctomycetaceae bacterium
GTCAGCACGAGTTCGACGGATGAGATGCCGTAGGGCTGCTTGATCTCGACCGGAATGCCGCGTCCGTCGTCGCACACGCTGATCGAACCGTCGACGCGCAGCTCGACCTCGATGTGGCGTGCCGGCCCGTTGAGCGCCTCGTCGACGGAGTTGTCGATGACCTCCCAAATCAGGTGATGCAGCCCGCGCACATCCGTGTCGCCGATGTACATCGCAGGACGCATGCGCACCGCCTCGAGTCCTTCGAGGACGGTGATCGAGTCGACGCCGTAGTTCTGCGGTTCTTGGGTCTCGGTCATGGTTCAACGTTCGAGTCGGAAGACGACGGCGCGGATCCGCTCGGACCCGATCCGCAGGTTGGCTTTTTTTCGATAGCCCTCGCCGGTGAAGGTCGAGAGCTCTTGCAGGTGAGAAGCGGAACGCACGACGACGTCGAGTTGCCCGTGTTCGAAGCGCACGGCGCGCGCACGGGCGGCCAGTGTCGGTCCCACGGCGTCGCGCCAGGCCTTGAACACCGTCTCGTCGCGCAGACGCGCGCCGAGCCCCGTCTCGCGCAGGTAGCGCTCCAGCACGAGCTTGGCCGGAGCGACGCCTCCGCGCCGCGGCTTGGTGTCGCTCTCGTCGCTCAAGTGTCGATCGTGATCGGCATCACGATGTAGACGTAGTTCTCGCCGAGCAGGAACTTGCCCGGCGCCGTCTTTTCGTTGAACTCGATGCGCACTCGACCGGTCTCACAGTTCTTCAAACCGTCGATCACGTAGTCGGGGTTGAACGCGATGTCGGCGCCCTGACCCTTGAAATCGACCTCCATGTGCGCGTGCGCCTCGCCGCGTCCATGCGAGTGACCCGAGAGTTCGAGGTGGCCGCTCTTGAGTTCGAAACGCACAGCGCGCGCTTCCTCGCCGGTCACGTTCGCGACCAAACGGATCTTGCGCTCGAGCAGTGCGGAATCGGCCTCGCAGAAGTGGCGCGACTCGCTCGGGATCACCGCCGTGTAGCGCGGGAATTCGCCGTTGACGAGCAGCGCGAAGACCTCGGCGTTGCGCGTCTTCAGGCCGATTTGGTTGTCGCTGAAATGCAATTTGACCTGGTCGAGCGGATCGCTCATCACGCGGCAAAAAAGCTGCATGCCTTTGGTCGGCACGATCGCCGGTTTTTGCTGCGGCGCTTTGTCGCCGGTGTCGAGCGGAGCGTGCGCGAGAGCCAGTCGACGCCCGTCGGTCGCGACCATCTTCAAGAGCCCGTCGCCGACTTCGGTGAGCACGCCGTGCATCGCGTAACGGCCTTGCTCGCGTGCTGCTGCGAAAGCCGTCTTGCCTACGAGCGCGGTGAACGTACCCGCCTGCAGCGAGTAAGCGCCGACTTCGTCGAAACGCGATACGACCGGAAATTCGTCGGGATCGCACGTGACCAACTCGGCGGTGTCGTCGCCGCAGGTGATGCGACAACTCGACTCGCCGGTGTCGATCAGCACGCTGTCGCCGGCGAAGTCGCGCACGAAGTCGTGCAGCACTCGCGCCGGCACGACGACGGTACCGGGCTCGATGATCTTGACGCCGTCTTCGATGCGGAAGCGCAACGCGACCTCGAGGTCGGTGCCGACGAGTTCCAACGCATCGCCGGTGGCGACGAGGCAAACGTTGGTGAGCACGGGTTTCGTGCTCTTGCTCGGAATCACGTTGTTGGCGAGGGCCAAGCCCTCACGGAGCTTGTCTCGATCACACAGGACCTTCATGCGACTCGTAGTGGGCTGGAGATGCAAACGGACGGCGTGGAGCGAACAAAGTTGTTCCGGGCTTCCCGCTCAGAAGATTCATTAGCAGTCATATTAACGAGCGCCTTTGGTGTGCAGAACCCTGAGGAGCGCACGGGCAAAGCGGGACAGGGCAAGGAGATAAGGGCTTCGAGACGACTCGTCGCGGCGGTTGAGAAGCGTGCATCAAGTGTGCAAGACGCCGTGGGTTGCACACCGCTGTGCACGTTGAGAGTTTGGGGAGAGCGCGAGCGTGGGAGTACTGCACTTGCGATCACCGGTGAGCACGCACGCCACTCAGGTGTTGTGCGCGTGTTGTGCACAGCGGTTTGCAGGGCCCTGTGACGTGTTTGCGCGAAAACGAAAGCACTGAGCCGAGCTCCGAAGGAGCGCTGAGACGCGACGAAGCGACGCGCTTCCACGATCGCAGTAGCTGACGGGATCAACGCTTCAGCTGACCTTGGAGACCTTGGATCGTGGCTCGAAAGCGATCGTCGGCTTTGATCTGTTTGTCGATCTGGTCGACGGCGTACAGCACGGTGGTGTGGTCACGGCCGCCGAAGAAACCGCCGATCTCCTCGAGCGAATGGCGCGTGAGCGTGCGGGCGAGGTACATCCCGATCTGGCGCGGATGGGCGATCGCCTTCGTGCGCCTTCGTGACTGGACTTCGGTCACCTTGACCTGAAAGTGCGTGGTCACGACGCGCAGGATGTCATCCATCGATGTCTGACCCTTCGGCGCGCAGAAGACGTCGCGCAGCACGTGTCGCGCGAGTTCAGGCGTCAAGTCTTGCCCGTTGAGGCCGGCGAAACTGAGCAGGCGGTTCACGGCCCCCTCGAGCTCGCGGATGTTCGAGTCGATGTGCTCGGCGACGAGTTGCGCGACGCTGTCCGGTAGTTCGCGGCCGCGCT
>CAYHRR010000607.1:0-2655 GCA_964358875.1 uncultured Planctomycetaceae bacterium
TTGCTCAATTGCGCGCGGCTTTCCTTCCAGTCGTTGCGCGCCTGAACGAGCTCGTTCTCGACGGCAGTCCAACGCGCTTCGTGCTCGGTGCGCGTAGCGGCCGACGCGCGCTCGAGCGTCGCGATTTTCTGGTCGCGTTCGGCGAGCCACTTCTGGGTCGCAGCCAAGTCCGCGCGGCTCGAGTTCGAGTCACTGCGCGCCTGCGCGAGTTCCTTTTCGATCGTCGAGCAACGCTGCTCGCTCTCCGAACGCGTGGTGCTGAACTCGCGCTCGAGTGCGCCGATTCTCTGGTCGCGTTCGACGAGTTGCGCTCGCGACGCGGCGAGAGCGCCTTCGAGTTGTGCGCGCTGCGCTCGAGCGGAGCTCTCGCCCGCTTCGGACTCGGCGCGCACTCCTGCAAGCGTTTGTTCGACAGCGCTGAGCTCTGCGCGGCTCGCATTCCAATTGTTGCGTGCGGTTGCGAGTTCCTTCTCGATCGCGACCCAACGCGCTTCGTGCTCCGTGCGCGTGCCGGCCGACTCGCGTTCGAGCGCCGCGATCTTCTGGTCGCGTTCGCCGAGCCACTTCTGCGTCGCAGCCAAGTCCGCACGCAAGGACTCCGAGGCGCCCAGCGCGTCTTGCAGCGTCGCTTTTTGGTTGTCGCAGCGTGCGCTGGTTTCGGCGAGCTGTGCGCGGCAGTTTTCGTATTCGGTTTGCGACGCCGCTTGCGCGGCCCGGGTACCGGTCAACGTGTTGTGCAGTTGCTCGGAGAGCGCCTTGGCTTCGTCGCGCTCGCGACTGAGCGTCGAGCAACGGCCGCGCAGCGAATCCGCGCCGGCCCGCAGCTCGTCGATTTCGCCGCGCAAGGTCGCGTTCGAGTGCGCCTCGGCTTCGGCGTTCTGCTCGGCACGCGCGACGACGCCTTCGAGCTGAGCTACGCGTTCTTCGGCGAGCTTCAACGTTGCGATGCGGGCTTCGAACTGCTGAGCCTGCTGCGCGGTCGACGCCTTGTGTCGTTCGTTTTCGTCGCGCAACCGCTGCATGTCGACGCTGTGCGCGCTGTTCGTGCTCGCCAGTTCAGCCTTGGCCGCCTCGAGTTCGCGGCGACCGGCCTCGACGATCGACGTGAGCGGGTCGAGCTCGTCGACGCGTCCTTGGAGGCGCTCGATCTTCGTTGCAGCGGCGCGTTCGGCCTCGACCGCGTTGGCCACGGCGATGTCGTGGCGCTGTTGCACCGAGGCAAGCTCCGCTTCCAGTTCGTGCCGGCCCGGCTCAGAGGCCTCGATGCGACCCATCAGCTCGTCGATGCGCGCGCTTTGGCGACCGATTTCGTCGGCCTGCGCTGCGTGGATCTTGTGGTGCTCGCGTTCGAGGTCCCACAGCTCGGGATTGCTGCTGCGCGCGACGAAGGCCTGGGCGGGACCGGCCTGCGGTTCGCGTGCGTTCTCCAGGCGCGTCTTGAACTCGCCCTCCATCGCATCGAACTTCGTCATCAGCTTGATCACGCTGCGTTCGAGGCCTTCGTAGACCTCGTAGCGCGTCTGCAGCGTGCGCGTCATTTGACGTTCGAGCTCCGCGCGTTCGCGGCGCGCGCGATGCTCTTGGAGGATCCAAGACACGAGCGAGCCGCCGACGAAGCACGAGGACAGGATCAGTGCGAGCTGGAAGGTCAATACGGGCATGGCAAGTGGAGAGGTGATGGGCCTGCGAGGGGACGTGGCTCGCGTGTTTCGACCGACACGCCGAGTGATCCGAAGTCACGGAACGGATTTCCGATTGCCGGGCTTCGCGGACCCGTCTGCGCGATCGACAGAGGCCCGCGTGCGTGCTTCAATCCGCAGGCTTTGCGACCACCCACGCGAAGGCCCTAGTCCTCCGCCATCCCCCACGGCTGTGACGCCGCCGCGCCTTTTTTCTCTCGAGCACCCATGCCGCGACGCGACGACCTCGAGTCGATCCTGATCATCGGAAGCGGGCCGATCGTGATCGGCCAAGCCTGCGAATTCGACTACTCCGGAACGCAGGCGTGCAAGGCGTTGCGCGAGGAGGGCTATCGCGTCGTGTTGGTCAACTCCAACCCGGCGACGATCATGACCGACCCGGAGACGGCCGATGCGACCTACATCGAGCCGATCACGGTCGCCGCGCTGACCAAGATCCTCGAGGTCGAACGGCCCGACGCGATCCTGCCGACCATGGGCGGCCAAACGGGGCTGAACACGGCGCTCGCGCTGTACGACACGGGCGTGCTCGACCGCTTGGGCATCGAGATGATCGGCGCTCGCGCCGACGTGATCCGCAAGGCCGAAGACCGCGACCTGTTCCGTGCGGCGATGGCGCGCTGCGGTTTGAAAACAGCTCGCTCCGGCGTCGCGCACAACATGGACGACGCGCGCCTGGCCCTGGGTGAGATCGGCTTGCCGTGCGTGATTCGGCCGGGATTCACGATGGGCGGCTCGGGCGGCGGCATCGCCTACAACATCGACGAGTTCGAGGAGATCGCCGCGCGCGGCCTGTCCTTGTCGATGAATTCCGAGATCCTCGTCGAGGAAAGCCTCGTCGGTTGGAAGGAGTTCGAGATGGAGGTGATGCGCGACGTGAAGGACAACGTCGTGATCATCTGCTCCATCGAGAACTTCGATCCGATGGGCGTGCACACCGGCGACTCGATCACGG
>CAYHRR010000608.1:0-2655 GCA_964358875.1 uncultured Planctomycetaceae bacterium
AAGATGCTCGAGTCGTAGCGGTAGCCGCGTTCGGCGAGCACGTCGAAGGCCCACCACGTCGAGCGCGTCAGCGTGAACGTCGAGGCGCGAAAACCGATCGGCCGCGGCGCGCCGGCGGCGCTCAAGGCACGTTCGGTGCGCTCGAGATCGTGCACGAGGGCCTCGGGCCCCAGGTCTTGAAGGAACGTGTGCTCGTACCCGTGACTCGCGATCTCATGTCCGCCGTCGAGGCAACGGCGCACGAGCTGCGGATGCTTCTCGGCGATCCAACCGAGGAAGAAGAACGTCGCGTGCGCGCCGCCGCGTTCGAGCGCTCCGAGGATGCGCTCCATGCCGATGTCGACGCGCGAGGGCACGTGCTCCCAGTCCGAACGCGCGAAGTGCCCGCGCAGGTTCGCCACCTGGAAGTACTCCTCGACGTCGAACGACAACGCATGCAACTTGCCGCTGCTCACGCGGCACCGCCCTTCGACTTGCGCGCGCGCGCATCGCTCACTTCGCGCGCCGCTTCGATCACGCGCCGCGCATTCCCGATCCAGGTCAAGTCGCGCGCGAGCACGGTCGCGCGCGCCGCCGCGCCCAAGCGCTCGCGCAGAGCGCGCTCTGCGACGAGTTGCTCGAGCGCATCCTGCAGCGCAGGTCCATCGCCGGGTTTCACGAGCAGCGCATTCACTCCGTGCTCGAGCACCTCGCGCAAGTTCGGCTGATCGGGCGCGATCGAAGGCAGCGACGCCGCCATGTACTCGAAGAGCTTCAGCGGCGACGCATAGGGATTGATCGCCGGCACGAGCGCGATGTCGAAGGCCGGCAGGAGCGCGGGAATCTCGCGGTGCGGGCGCGGTCCCGCGAAGGTCACGCGCGCGCCCAACGCGAGCCGCGCGACCTGCGCGACGAGCGCTTCGTGCGCGGGCCCCTCGCCGATCAACACCAGTCGCGCACGGGCCAGAGACGGACTCGCGAGCGCGTCCAAGACCAAGTCGAGACGATGCCAGTCGCGGTAGTAGCCCACGAAGCCGAGCACGACGTCATCGCCGTGCGCATCGCCGAGCCCGAGAGCGCGCCGCGCCGACGCGCGCACGAGTGCGCGATCGCCGTAGTCGAAGTGTTCGAGGTGCACGCCGTTGGGTGTGACGATCACGCGCGCGGGATCGACGCCCTGCTCGACCAGCATGTCGCCGAGCACGCGCGTGACGACGCACACGCGATCGGCGCTGCTGAAAATCCAGTTCTCCAGCCTGCGCGCCGTCTTCGGAAACGACAGCCCGCGCGTGCGCGACAGTTCGAGCACCATGGGCGAGTTCACTTCGAGGATCAGCGGCTTGTCCAAGCGTCGCGCGGCCAACACACCCGCCGCGTTCCCGAACGCATAGCGCTCGTAGACGAAATCCGCGTCGTGCGCATTCACGGCCGCGATGATCTTGGCCTTGCCGAAGCTCGTGTACGCGTACTCCGCGAACTCGCGCGCGCAACGCGGCATGCGCGACACCAGGGCCCACGGTGAGAAGCGTTTGCGCTGCGTCGGCGCAGCGGCGGACTTGCGCGCGACGAGCCCGACCTCGAACACCTCGTGGCCCAGTTCGGCGAACGCAGCCTGCAAGGCGCGAATGTGCACGGCCTGTCCGTCCTCGGCCTGCGTGCGATGGTGGTAGACGATCTTCATCGTCGCGCTCCGATCGCGGCTTCGAGCACACCCTCGAGCGCTTCCAGTCCTCGCGTCCAACTCAGCGGCTCGACATGGCGACGCAACGCGGCACGATCGGGTTCGCGAGCGAGCAGCGCGGCCAACTGTTGCGCCAACGCGTGAGCGTCGCGCGTGCGCGCGAGCATGCCGTCGAGCGCGCCGAGCACTTCAGCGGTTCCGCCCGCCTCCGTGGCTAGCACCGGCAAGCCGCAAGCGAGGGCTTCGAGCACGACGTTGGGCCGGCCTTCGCGTGAGCTCGTCAGCAAGAGCGCGTCCGCTGCCGCGTACCACGTCGCCAGCTCGTTCGCCGGCACCTCGCCGATGACGTGCGCGCGTCCTTCGAGCCCGCGCCCCGTGATCTCCGCCAACAAGCGCGCTTGCAGCGGACCGCGGCCGATGAACACGACGTTGGTGCGTTCGCCCAGCGTCGCATCGAGCACCGCGAACGCGGCCAGCGCGAGCAGCGGGTCTTTGCGTTCGATCAAGTGGCCGACGACGAGCACGAGTTGGCCCTCGAAGTTCCAGCCGAGCGCGCGCCGCGCGGCGCCTTGATCGCGCACGCAAAACAGCGCGAGGTCGACGCCGTTGGGCACGAGCACGCCGCGACCGGGCGCCGCCGCGAGCCGATCCATCGCATCGACGAGATGTTGCGAAACGGCGCACCAATGAGCGGCGCTCTTCAGGTTGTGCGCGAGCACGGGAGCGAGCGCCGGGTCGGCGCCGACTTGCAAGACGTCGCTGCCGCGACCGTTGATCACCAGCGGGAGCTTGCGCCGCAGCAATTCATCGGCGACGGCCGAGGCCGGCCAGGCATAGTCGGCGACGACGACGTCCGGCCTACCGTGCGCGAACAACGCGGCGATCCCGGCCTTCGCAAAAGCGCGCGCGTTGGCACGCGCCAGGCGCGGCACGTGCAGGTAGCGCGGGTGCTCGATGTCGATTCCCGCACGCGACTCGCGCGCGGGCATCGCCCT
>CAYHRR010000609.1:0-2653 GCA_964358875.1 uncultured Planctomycetaceae bacterium
GTCGATGATCGCGTCGTCGACCAGCGCGCCGATCGCGATCGCCATGCCGCCGAGCGTCATCGTGTTGATGTTGCTTCCGAGCGCACTCAAGGTCAGGACCGCGGTCAGCAGCGACAGCGGAAGCGCGACCAGCGTGATCAACGTCGCCCGCGCGCTGAACAGAAAGGCGATGACGATCAGCGCGACCATCGCCGCGCCTTCGAGGAGCGCTGCCGTCGTGTTGGCGATCGAGTTCTCGATGAACTCGGACTGCCGGAACAACTTCTTGTTGATGAACATCCCTTCGGGAAGCGCGCCCTGGATTTCGTAGAGCGCCGTGTCGAGCCGCGCCGTCAGTTCGAGCGTGTTCGCGCCGGGTTGCTTTTGGATCGCGACGATGACGCCCGGCTCGATGATCGCCTCCCAGTTGGGTCCGCGCCGCGACGACGAGCCGATGCCGCGCTTGAGCGCTGCTCCGATCGCGACCGCGCCGAGGTCGGAGACACGCACCGGAATGTCGTTGCGCAGTGCGACGACGGTGCTCGCGATGTCGTCCGGCGTGCGCACGCGACCGATGCCTTCGACGATCGACTCCTGCGATCCGGTGATCAGCACTCCCGCCGCCAAGTTCTCGTTGGTGCCTTCGAGCGCGTGCAGAACTTCATCGGCGGAGAGGTCGAACGCTCGCAGGCGCGCGGGCGACAACACGACTTGGTACTGCTTCTCGTCGCCTCCGATCGGAGTGACTTGCGAAACGCCCGCCACCGACAAGAGGCGCCGACGAATCTGCGTCACGGCCGTCGTGCGGAGCTCGAGCTGGCTGTGCCGAGCGGAGGTCAGTGACACGAACACGATCTCGCCCATGATCGAGGAAACCGGCGCGATCGTCGGCGCTTCAACTTGCGCGGGAAGCTCGGCGGAGACCGCACCGAGTCGCTCGGTGACGGTTTGCCGCGCGCGGTAGATGTCGGTGCCCCAAGCGAATTCGACCCATACCACCGCGAGCCCGAGCGCCGTTCCCGAGCGCACGCGGCGGACATCCGCAGCGCCGTTCATCGCCGTCTCGATCGGAAACGTGACCTGCGTTTCCATCTCCAGCGGCGACATGCCATGTCCGTTGACGAGCACCGTGACGGTCGGCGCGGTGAGATCGGGGAACACGTCGACCGGCATGCGCGCCGTCACGTAGCTGCCGATGCCCATCAACGCGAGCGCGAGGACGACGACGCCGGCTCGGTTGTTCAGCGACCAGCGAATGAGCAGGTTGATCATGTGCGTGTTCTCGGCTTAGTGCTGGTGGCCGGCGCCGAAGGAAGTCGGCGAGAGCGCCGCGAGCTTGATCACGTAAGCGCCGCGCGTCGCGACGTGCTCACCGACGGCGATGCCCTTGCGGATCTCGACGTAGTCGCCGTCCCTGACGCCGAGTTCGAGGTCGCGCTTCTGGAACAGTTCGCCTTCGAGCATCACGTACGCCGTCGGCAGGCCTTGCTCCATCACGACGGCGTCGAAGGGAATCGCGACCGCCGCGTCGATCCGCAGCGTCGCGAGCTCGAGCTCGGCCTGCATGCCCGGCTTGATTGTTCCGCCGTCGCTCGGAATCTCGCAGCGCACGACGACGGTCCGCGAAACCGAATCGACCGTGGCCGAGACTACGAGCGCGCGCTGCGGGCCTCCGACGTCGACGCGCGTGCCGGGCAGCGCCGCGAAGGTGACGACTCCCGCAGGCGCTGCGCCGATGCGGTGCAGGTCGAACTCGAACACATGGCCTTCGACCCAAACGCGCGACGTGTCGAGCACGCGGAAGAGTTCGTCGTTCGGCGCGAGCGCTTCGCCCTGCAGTCGACCGCCGGCGATCACCGTGCCACGCAACGGAGACACGAGCGGGAAGCGCAACGCCCCGGCCTCACGATCGCCTGCGCGCTCGGAACGTGCCGCTCGAACTTGGTCGAGAGCCTCCTTCGTGGCACGCGCGCCTTCGAGAGCAGTGCGCGCGACGGACCGGCGCTGCTCGGCTTGGTCGAGTTCTTGCGCCGTGCTCAAGGCGTTCGCGCGCAGCTTCGAGACGCGTTCGTGTTCGCGCGTCGCGAAGTCGAGCTGCACCTGCGCGTCGTTCAGCGCGCACACGATGTCCAACGACTTGAGGTCGAACTCGAGCTGCAGCGCTTGAAGTTGCGCGAGGTCGGTCGCGCTCAGCGGTGGTTCGACGAAGCCCAGTCGTTGTCCGGCCTCGACGAAATCGCCGCTGCGTGGAAGCGCGGCGTTCTCCGCTGCGACCAAGCGGCCGGCAACCGGCGGCGTCACGACGACCTCGGCGCCTTCGGGCGCGCGAATCCGCGCCGGAACCACGAGCCGACTCGTCAACGAGCGCGGAGCGGAGGTGGCGACGAGGGCCTTGATCCTCCACTGCTGCTCCAGCAGGAACGGCACGCTTCCCGACGGCGGCGCGCCCGCTTCCGCCTCAGCGGCACGCTGCGCGTCGGCTGCATCGGCGTGAACGATGATCTCGCCGAGGTCGAGTCGCTCCTCGGCTTGCGCGCTCGTGACGACGAGCGAGGCGGCGTGCGCGCCCGGCGTCGCGAGGTTGCCCTCGGGCACGAACAGGCCGTCGCGCTTGGGACCTTCGGCGACGAGCGTCGTCGACCCGATCACCAGCGCCACGCGACCGGCGCGTACA
>CAYHRR010000610.1:0-2653 GCA_964358875.1 uncultured Planctomycetaceae bacterium
CCGTACAAGGGCACCGGCGCCGCGCCCGCGTTGAGCGGCAGTTCGTGAGGCACGCGAACTTCCGCAGTCGGCTCCCAATCGACATAGACGTGCGCCAACTCGAAATCGAGCGGCTCGGGCAGCAGCACCACGACCCGCGCGCTCTCACCGGCGGTGTGTTCGAAGTCGAGCTCGATGCCGTCGTATTCGAGCGCGATGCGCAGGTTCACGGTCGCGGCCCCGATGCGCAGGCCGGCGAGTTTCATCTCGCGCCGCTCGAGCCGTCCCATGCCGAGCGCGCGCTCGCTCGCCGAACGATTCAACGGAGGCAGCGCGGGCCGCAGCAACACACCCTCGGGCAACGCGCTCGCGTTCAACAGGTCCGCCGGAACTCCCGGCAACAAGGCCGGCAAGGTCGCCCGCAACGCGCTCGGGTCCGAAGCCAGTGCCGCGAAATGGTCCCAGGCGTCCTCGCTGCGACCTTGCGCGAGCGCGCTGAACACCAAACGCTCGCGAGGTGCGATCACGGGCTGCACCGCGCGAGCTTCGCTCGTGAGGTCGTCGGCCCAACGCGTCCATGTCGCGCTGTCCTCCCAACGCGTCGCATCGAGCGCCGCCGAGCACTCGCTCGCAAGCGACGCGAGAGGCGTTTCCGCCGCTACGTTGTGCCAAGCCGTTGCTGCCGGACCGGCCGGAAGCGTCACGCCGTGCAACGGCGCCGGCACGGTCGGCGGAGTCGCTTCGCTTTGCGGCATCAAGGCCAGAAGGAATGAGGTGAGCACGATGGGCGACGAGCAGACCACGGCCGCGCATTCGGTGTCAACGCGGCGCGCCGCGCGCTGCGAAGTCGAGCGTGGCGCGAGTGCGAAGCGCTTGGTACACCCTGCGCGTGATCGACAAGGAACTGCTGGAAATCCTGGCCTGCCCTGACACGCACCAGTCGTTGGCCGTGGCCGACAAAGCGTTGCTCGAGCGCGTCAACGCACAGATCGCGTCGGGCAAGTGCGTGAACAAGTGCGGCAAGCCGGTCGCGGACAAACTCGTCGAGGCGCTCGTGCGCAGCGACAAGCAAATCCTCTATCCGATCCGCGACGGCATCCCGGTGCTGTTGATCGACGAAGGCATCCCGCTCGCGTAGCGGGGGAGTCGCGCGTGCTGCTGCGCAACTCCGAGTGCCCGGGCAAGGCGGTGCGGCTCGCCTACTGCCTCAACCTGCATCCGGCAGACACGCTCGACGGCTTCATCGACGGCGTGCGCAAGATCACGCTGCCCCTGCGCGATCGGCTCGCGCCCGGCAAGGAGTTCGGCGTCGGCATGTACTTGCCGGCGAAGCTCGCGAGTGTGCTCGTCGCCGACGCGCGTCAGCTCGCACGCTTGAAGGCGTTCCTCGACGACAACGCGCTCGACCCCTTCACCTACAACGCATTTCCGTACGGCGGCTTCGGCGACGTCGATCTGAAGGAGCGCGTGTTTCGGCCGCTATGGAACGAACCGGCGCGCCTTGAGTTCACGCTCGACGTGGCACGCGTCGCGGTTTCGCTCGCGGGCGCAGCCGATGCGGCGCGTCACCTTTCGTTGAGCACGCACACGGGCGGGCACTCCTCGCGCTGGGCCGCGCGCGAGCCGCGTGAACGCGACGAACTCACTGCGGCCTGTCAACGCGGTTGGAAGGAAGCGGCGCGCGCGTTGTCGCGCTTGCGCGAGCAGACCGGTTGGTCGGTGCTCCTCGCGCTCGAGCCCGAACCACGAGCCAACTGCAATGACACGCGCGAGCTGCTCGCCGGCTTCGATGCGCGCGATGCCGTCGAGCTGTCGCGACACGTCGGCGCGTGCCTCGATACATGCCACGCGGCGGTCGAGTTCGAGGATGCCGCCGAATGCTGGAACCGAGTCGCCGTCGAGATCGAGCAGCGCGGTGCGGCGCGGCTCGGCAAGCTGCAGTTCACGAGCGCGCTCGAGGTCGCGAACGCGTGCGGCAACAGCGCCGCGATCGCGCGTTTGTTCGCGCTCGACGAGCCGCGCTACCTGCACCAAGTCACCGCTCAGCGCGGCGCGCAGTTCGAGCGCGTCGGTGACCTCGGCACCGCGAATGCGGCGTGGACGCGCGCCGAGATCGCGTGGGAAGAATTCGAGCGCATCCGCTGTCACTTCCACGTGCCGGTCGATCGCGAAGCGCTCGGCGATGGACTGTCGACCACGCGCGCCTACGCGGGCGAGGTCCTCTCGCGCGCGCTCGCGCGTCCGCACGAGTGGGGCGGCGCCGAACTCCACGTCGAGATCGAGACCTACACCTGGGATGTCCTTCCGCGCGAGGCGCGCGGCGCGGGCGAGCTCGTCGACGGGCTCGAACGCGAGTACCGCCATGTGCTCGGCGTGCTCGCCGCGGCGGGCTGGATTCCGGCCTGAAGCGGCCTGCTCGACGGCGTTGACACGTCCCCGGGGCACCGCTATCTTCCTCGCCCTTCTCCCGCCGCGAGGTGGGGGAGAGACCTCGGGTGGTCCCATCGTCTAGCCCGGCCTAGGACACCAGGTTTTCATCCTGGCGACAGGGGTTCAAATCCCCTTGGGGTCACCATTCACGCAGGGATCTGCGTCGCAAGACGCGGCTCCCTGCATTCATTCAGCCCTTGCCCGCGCGCGGGTGGGCCTGCTCGTAGACCTTGCGCAGGCGCTC
>CAYHRR010000611.1:0-2645 GCA_964358875.1 uncultured Planctomycetaceae bacterium
TGCTCGTGATCCACGGCCGCGGCGACGAGATCGTGCCCTTCGAGCACGGTGCGCGACTTTTCGCAGCAGGACGCGGCCGCAAGTCGTTCGCCGAGCACGCGGGCGGCCACAACGACCGCGGTTGGTCGCACAGCCCCGCGGCAAAACAAACGGTGTGCGAGTTCCTGGCGGCGCTGTGACGCCGCTGCCGTCTATCCTTCTCGGCCGCGACGACCAGGGCCACCTGTCCATGAATCGAGCGAGTGTGGGCCTGCTGCTGGTCGTGCTCACGGTCGGCACGCTCGTGTTGCGCTTGGCGGGAATCGACTTCGGCCTGCCGTATTTCAAGGAGCCGGACACCTTCGTCGCCGAGCACGTGCGTTCGATCCGCAGCGGCGCACCGCACGAACTCGATCGCCAGCTGTCGTCGTGCCAATACCCGTCGCTGCTCGCCGATGTGTGCGCGCCGCTGTCGGACGCCAAGGGTGAGCCGGTAGGGACCGAAGTGACGCTCGCTCAGCATTTGCGCGCCGCGTCACGTCCGTGGCTCGACGTGCGCATCGTCGTCGCGCTGCTCTCGATCCTCGCCATTCCAGCGACGTTTCTCGTCGCGCGCCGCTTCGCGACGCCGGCGTGGGCGCTGTTCGCGGCGGCGTTGTGCGCGTTTTCGCTGCTGCACATGTTCTTCGCGCAGCAAGCGCGGCCCCACGCTGCGCTGGTTTCGATCACGGCGCTCGCCATCGCGTGCGCGCTGTGGCTGCGACGCGCGCCGAGTTGGAAGTCCTACGCGGCGAGCGCGCTCGTCGCCGGCATCGCGATCGGCATGCTGCACAACGGCATGTTCGTGCTCGCGTCCTTCGCCGCCGCTCAGTGGCTGCGTGAAGACCGACGCCGCTTCGATCCGCGCATCGTGCTCGTCGCAGGCGCGGCCTTGATCGCGTTCCGCGCCTTCTACTGGTTCTACTTCGACGACGCGGCGCAGCGTGCGCTCAGCGAAGACGACGCGGCGCACGTCGTGTGGAGCGACCTACCGATCGACGGCAGCGGCTTCGTGCGCATCGCGCGCACGCTGTGGTTCTACGAGCCGGTGCTGCTGGCCTTCGTGAGCCTCGCCGCAGTGCATTGGCTCGCCAGCGTGCGTCGCGTCGGTGCCGATGCGCTCGTCGTGCTTGCGCACGTGGTCCCCTACTTGCTCGCTTTCGGCCTGTTTTCGCACACCTACGAGCGTTTCGCGTTGCAGCTGTTGCCGGGACTCGCCGTGTTCGCGGCGTGGGGCGCGTGCCGAGTGCAGGCGCGACTGGGCCGGTCCGCGCACGTGTTCGGCGCGACGTGCCTCGCTCTGCTCGCGCTGTGCGCGTGCGCTTCGACGAAGCTCGCATGGCTGCGCGTGCGACCGAGCACGCTCGACGAAACGGCCGCGTGGTTGCTCGATCCGCGCAACGTCGACATTGCGACGGAGCACGTGTACGCGATGCCGCCGCTCGATCTTCCGGTGCTGCGGACGAGGGAAGCGCTGCGCGGCGTGCGCTTCACGCCGTGGTCGATCTACCAATGGAAGTTGGCCGAGGAAGCCAAGGCGGCGCCGCTCGTCCAGCTGCGCTGGTTTGCGCCGAAGCCCGAGTTCGGCGCGCTCGAGAGCGGCGCTCAGCTCGACGGCTATCTCGCGTCGTTCGGTCGCAGCCTCGCGATCACCGAAGCGATGCCGCTGCATCCTGAGCGCGAACGCCTCCGCGACGGACTGCGCAGGCGCGGTCAGTTGCTGGCGCGAATTTCGCCGGACGGCGATGCGCGCTTCAGCGAGCACTTGCTGTGGGCGCAGGACGCGGAATTCGGCGACTGGCCCAATGTGTTCTGGCGCGTGTTGCGCGCGCGAGCCGTCGGCCCGGTGATCGAAATCTATCGCCTCGAGTGAGCGCGGCTCAGCGCACGTGCAGCGCGAGCCAATCGCGCACGTGCTCGCTCACGCCGTCTTCGTGCAGCAAGTCGTGCGCGAGCCCGTTGAGCACGCGCACTTCGAGGTGAGCGCCGTGCAGGGCGCTCGATGTCTGCGCAGGACTGATCCGATCCGACGCGCCGTGCAACAGCAAGGTCGGCAGCGTCACGTCGCCCGCGCGAAGTTCACACTGCGCCGCGAGTTCGAACGCTTGTTGCGCCGCACGCACGGAAACGAAGTCATGCACGAGCGCATCGCCGCTCCACGCGCTGCGCGCCGTCGCGTTGCTCAACAGCTGCTCGACCGCATTGCCGACGCGCCCCTGAGCGGTCGGTGCGAGCTTCTTGAACATCTTCATCAATCCGCTCGGCGCGGCAGGCAATTCGAAGCGCGGACTCCAACGCGGCGCGAGCAACACCAAGGCGGCGAGCGCATCGGGCTTCGTCGTCGCGTAGTGCAACGCGTAGAGCGCGCCGAGTCCGCAACCGATCAAGACCTTCGGCGCCGTCGGCTGGCGATAGGCGACGTGGTCTTGAACCGCGTCGAGGTCGCGCACGACTTCGCGAACTCCGGCAGAGTCGCCGCGCAAGCCCTCGGACCGGCCGTGGCCGCGCAGGTCCGGCAGAGCGACGGCCCACCGCGCTTGCGCGAGCACGCGCGCCGCCGCCAAGTAGCGCGCTCCGTGATCGCCGGCGTCGTGCACGATCGTCACGGCGCCGCGCGGCTCGCCGTA
>CAYHRR010000612.1:0-2642 GCA_964358875.1 uncultured Planctomycetaceae bacterium
GGCAACGGCCACCGCCATGCCTACCGCCACGCCCGCGGCGATGCCGACCAAGACCAACCCGGCCGCCCGCGCCCAGGGACTATCGGCCAGGCCAGCGGTCGGTATGCGATACGCGCTCACAGAGGGATTATAGCACGTACTCGCGCAGCAACGAATGCTCGTCGCGCGCTTCGCGGGAGCGGCGTTCGGTGTCGCGCCAAGCCTTGAACGTGTCGACGGCCGCTTGCAGCGCGTCGACGGCGCCGAGCGCGCCGAACCACGCGCCGATGCACGTCTGTAGCGCCGCGTGCGCCGTCTCACCCTCGAAGATCACGCGCTCCAAGCGGTCGAGCGGCGCGCGCGACTGCGGACGCCCCGGTTGCCGCAAACGCGCGAGGAATTCGCGCACTTCGCGCAGCGTCACCGACCAACTCCACGCGCTCCCCGCGACGTCGTGCAAGTGCTCGCACTCGTCGAAAATCACATGCTTGAAGTAGTTCGAGCGCAGCACGGCGAAGGCGTGGTTGGTGACGAGCACATGGCTGCGTTCCGCGCGTTGACGTGCGACTTCCGCGCCGCAGGTGTCGCGATCCTCGCGCACGTTGCAGCATCCGACCGCCGCGCGCACCGAGCGAACGAGCAGGTCGAGTTCGCGTTGATACGGCGCGCGCATCGCGGTGAGCCCGGCGCGCATCGGGAACCGATCGAGGTCGCCGTCGTCGTCGATCCACGCGAACAACGCGAGGCTCGTCCACGCGAGCCAGGTCTCCGCCGAATCCGCGTCCGCAGGCACGTGCACGCGCAGCGCACGCCAACACAAGTAATTCGCGCGGCCCTTGAGCACCGTGATGCGCGGCAGATTCGTCACGCCCGCGCGTTGCAGCGCGGCGAGCGCGCGCGGAACTTCCTGATCGACGGCCTGCTCTTGCAGCGCTCGCGTGTAGGTCGAAACGCACACGCGCAGGCTGTTGCGCACGCTCCACAACATCGCGGGCACGAGGTACGAAAGCGTCTTGCCGGTGCCTGTCGGCGCGTGCACGAGCAGGAGCTTGCGCCGCCCGAGCGTGCGCGCGACTTGACGCGCAACATCGTGTTGGCCCTTGCGGTACGAAGGCGCGCCCGTGCGTCCGGCAAAGGTCGCGGGCAAGTGCACTTGGAAGACGTCGTCGACGAGCGCGAGGTCCGAGTCGGCGAGCGGCGTCGGCTCTTCGATCGACACCGGAACGGTTTCGAAGGCCTTCCAGGCCAGACCGATTTCGGCCCAGCGCGGCCGCGAAACCTCGATTTCGTCGCGTGCGAGCTCGGCGGCGTCCTCGCTGTCGCAGGTCAAGCTCTGCGACAACACTTGATCGCGCAGCGCGTCGTGCAGACCGAACAACTCGCCGCTTGCACCGCACCACACCGAGGGCGTTTCGACGAGCGCGAGCGCGCGCGCGAGTTGCGCTGCGCCTTCGACATCGCTCTCGCTCATGCGCGTCCAACACGCCGTCCACGCTGCGGCAGCGATGCGATGCGCGCCGTCGGGCAAGGCGAGGAAGCGCCCGACGAGTTCGGCGAGGGCGCGTTGCACGTCGCGCGGCCCTGCAGCGAGCTTCAGCGTGCGCCGCGAAGCTCGCGTCGGGAGCAGCAGGCCGGCGAGTTCGTCGAGCCCGACCACGACGAGCGGCTGCTCGTCGCTCGCGCGCAGGTGTGCGATCCACGCGCGAAACGCGTCGCTCGTCGCGACGAGCGCGCACGCGTCACCGAGGAAGGCGCGCAACTCGCTCCACACTTCGCGCGGCGACCGCGCGCCGACCAGCGCCGCCGAGGTGACGCCGAATTCGTGGGCCATGCGCGCGGTCGCTCCGGCGTCGGCGCGAGCCTCGAAGGGGACGCACATGCGCTCGAAGGCGAGCCAGCCGCCGTCACTCGCGCGGCGCAGGGCCTGCATGCGGAATACGCCGTCGAGCGCGGTGTCCGGACCGGTGGCCCACAAAACGACGAAGGCGACGCCGCGAGCTTCCACGGCGCCGGAATCCCACGGAGTGCACCGAATCTCCGCGCCGCCCTTCGCAGCGAACCCCATCGCGGGGCCATTCGACCCGCGCGACCGGCCGGACGCAACGCGCGCGGACGGCGCTCATCGCGTCGGGGCGAATCGATCCAACGCTCCGACCGGCAATGAGTTGCGCGCGGTCCGAGCCTTCGCTTCCGACCCGCTTCAGCGCCCGTGCGCCGCTCGCGTTCCGAAGCGCTCCGCGAGCACACGCCCGGCCGACGGCGGAGAGCGCGAACTCGGCGCTCACGTGAAGGGCGGAGCTTGACTCACAAAATCCTTCCCTTATGAACTGCGCCCCTCGCCGGACCTCGGCGCGACCCAAAAAAATGAGCCCCCGCAAGAAAAAGCTCGACCCCGCCGTCGCCGAGATCGCCATCGCCGCAGTCGCCCCCGCCGGCAAACGCAAGGTCGTGCGCAAGAAGAAGGTCGACCCCGAAGCTGCCGAGATCGCCGCCGCCGAAGCCGCCGGTGACGGGGCCGACGAGGTCGCTCCCGCAGGCAAGGGCCGGAACCTGGTGATCGTCGAGAGCCCCGCGAAGGCCAAGACGATCAACAAGTACCTCGGCAACAAGTTCGTCGTGAAGGCCTCGATGGGCCACATCCGCGACTTGCCGAAGGGACGCTT
>CAYHRR010000613.1:0-2642 GCA_964358875.1 uncultured Planctomycetaceae bacterium
CTCGACGTTCGTCACCGTCAGGAACTGCACTTCGAAGAGGACGATCACGTCGATCGCCCGGGGCTCGAGCCGGCCTTCTACACGAGCGGCGGTCGGCGCGGTCGCGTGCACGCCGACGGCCTGCTCGTGCAATTGGCAGCGGCGGTCGAGGCCGATGAACTCGTCGTGCGCCACGTCGGACCGAATTCGAGCTACAGCGTGACCATCGTCGCCGCAGCGACGCGCGAGCCCTTGGAAGCGCCGCTCGAAATCGCGGACTTGCGCGTGCAGCCGGACGGTCAATGGCAGTGGGCTTCGGTGCAAGCCTCGATCGCGGCCGAGGTGACCGCTCTCGGACGCACTCCCAAACAAGTGGGTCGCGAACCGATCGCGCACGACATCGTGCTCGCCGACGAACCGATCGGAACGGTGCACCTGCGCGACACGACCGCTGCGCCTTCGACGCGCTTGGACTTCGTGCCGCTCGCCTCGCTCGCCGCCGCCGCGCCGTTCCTCGTCGCGATGTTCGCCGAGTGGCTCGCCGGACGACGGCGCATCCGCGGCAAACTCGCCGTCGGCTTTGCAGTGACCTCAGCCGTGCCGTTGCTCGCGCTGACCTTGCTGCTCGAAGCCTCGTTGCGCGAAGAGCACCGCACGCGCGAGTCGGAGCGCGCGCGCGAAGTCTTGGTGCGTGCCGAGCGCGAACTCGAACGCGGCGCGCGCGAGCTCGAACTCGAAGCGCAGCGCTTGTTGAAGATCGCGGAGCTGCGCCGGCGCCTCGACGGTTCGTTCCCCGAAACAGCGGAGGAACTCGCGGCTTGGTGGGGCGAGAGCGACGGTGCGGTGCGCCTGCTCGAACGCACCGGCAGCGACGGACGCCCGACGCGGGTCGGCACCGGCCCGTCTTGGCGGCAGATTCCGCGCTCGCTGCATCTGGGCACCGGACTTGTTCGTCCATGGGGCCAGTTGTTGTTGTGCGGGGTCGCGCAGACGGCTCCGGGCGCCGAGCAACCGCTCAGCGTCAGCGTCGCGCGCGCGCCGAGTCTCGCGAGCGACGGCGACGTGCGCTTGTTGGGCGCAGGCCGTGATCCGGCGCCGACGCCGAGCGATTTGGAGAACCTCGGCCCTGCCGAGCTTCGACGCGCGGTCTACGGCGCCTCGGGCCATGAATTGGCGGGCGTGCTCCAGGTGCAGTTGCGCGAGCGCGGCGTGCCGGTGCTCGGCGACTTCACGTTGACCGAGCTGCTGCTCGCAGCCGCGATCACCGCGCTGTTCACCGTGATCCTGTTCGCAGCGATCTTGACCGGCCACCTCGTCGGCCCGATCGAGCGCCTGCACCGCGCCGTTCGCCGCGGGCGTCCAGGCGAGATTCGGCCCGAGGTCGACGACGAGATCGGAACGCTGACGGCGGCGATCCGCACGTACTCCGAGGACGTCGCCTCGCGCGTGCGCGAACTCGAGACGCTGCAACTCGCTCAGAGCGAGCTCGCGCGGCGTCTGGATCCCGAGCAAGCCCGCGCGGCGGTGCTCACGTTTTTCGCGCGTCATTCCGGCGCCGCGAGCGTGTGGTTGTTGTGGCGCGGCGAGGCGGGGGAGGAGCCGCGCGTGTTCGGCGACGACGCGCGCGACATGGTCTTGCCCGAGAGCGCAGGTTTGCTGCAGCGCGCGGTGGTGGCCGGCGAGGTGCTGCACTTCCTCGATCGAGGGCACGTCGCCGCACTGAGCGAGTTCGAGCGCGCGTTGATCGGGCCTGCGCGGCGTGTGTTGTGCTTGCCGCTGATTGCGGCCGGCGACACGCGCGGCGCGATCTTGCTCGGCTACTCGTCCGACGAGGCGCGTCCCGATCGAGCGTTCCTTCAAGCCGCCGCCTCGCAGGCGGGCATCGTGCTCGAAAACGCGCGGCTCTACGGCCAAGCGGTGCGCGATGCTGTGACGGGCTTCCTCACGGACCCCGGATTCCGGCAGCGCGTCAGCGAGGAGATTCAACGCGCACAGTCGGAACCCGACGCGGGCGTGTTGCTGATCCACCTGCGCTTCACCGGTCAGTTGCGCGACGACGTCCTCGCCGGCGAGCGCATGCGCGAAGCGGCGCGACGGATCCGCTTGGCCGTGCGCGGCCTGGGCATCTTCGGTCGCGCGGGGGCTTCCGAATTGAAGGTCGCGTTGCCCTGGACGCAGCGGGCGCCCAGCTTCACCGAGCTCGAGCGCCGCCTCGTCGACCGCGTGTCGAGCGGACCATGGCCGGACGGTGAACCGGTCACTGGGCTGTTCGTCGCCCATGCGGCCTGGCCGCATGACGGTCCGAGCGCGCGCTTCGTGCTCAGCGTGCTCGAACAGCGACTGGCCGAAGCCCAAACCGGCGTGCCGGTGCTCGACTTCGTCAAATTGCGCTCGATGCTCCCGGCGGACTTCGTCGCGCGCAGTCCGATCATGGTGCAACTGCTCGACACGCTGCGCCGCGTCGCCGAGCAGGAGATCACCGTGCTGGTGTGCGGCGAGACGGGCTCCGGCAAGGACCGCGTCGCCGAGCTGGTCCACAAGTGGAGCCGGCGCTCCGCCGGACCGCTGGTCCACATCCACTGCCCATCGCTGTCGAGCACCTTGATCGAGGACGAACTGTTCGGGCACGAGAAGGGCGCCTTCACGGGAGCGCACACCCGCCG
>CAYHRR010000614.1:0-2639 GCA_964358875.1 uncultured Planctomycetaceae bacterium
CTCTCCAAATTGCAGAGGTGGCGACCGACTTGGTACTCGAGGCTGATGCCGTTGGCACCGAGCATGTCGCGGCACGTGCGCGCGACGTCGAGCGCGAGCGCGACGTTGTGGCGCTTGGCCATCGAGACGTGCGCGGGCGTGTACTTGCCCTCGTCCTTCAAGCGCCCGACGCGCAGCGCCATCATTTGACCGGTGGTGATCTGCGTCGCCATGTTGGCGAACTTCATCTGCGGGATCTGGAACGCGGCGAGCGGCTTGTCGAACACGACGCGTTGCTTCTGGTACTGCAACGCTTCGTCGAAGCACGCGAACGCGGCACCGAGCGCGCCCCACGCGATGCCGTAGCGCGCTTGCGTCAAGCAGCCGAGCGGCGCCTTGAGACCTTCGGCCTTCGGCAAACGCGCGCTGTCCTTGACGACGACGTCTTCGAGCACCAATTCGCTGGTGATCGACGCGCGCAGCGAGAATTTGTGCTTCTGCTCCGGCGCGCTGAAACCCTTGGCACCCTTCTCGACCAGGAATCCGCGGATGCCGTCGCTCGCGCGCGCCCACACGACGGCGACGTCGGAGACCGTGCCGTTGGTGATCCACATCTTGCGGCCGTTGAGCACCCACTCGTCGCCCTTCTTCACGGCGGTGGTCAACATGCCGCCGGGGTTCGAACCGAAGTCGGGCTCGGTCAAACCGAAGCTGCCGATCGCCTTGCCGGCGGCAAGCTTCGGCAACCAGTGACGCTTCTGCTCCTCGGAGCCGTACGCGAAAATCGGCCACATCACCAGCGAGCCCTGCACGCTGACGAAGGAGCGCAGGCCGCTGTCGCCGCGTTCGAGCTCTTGGCAAATCAAACCGTAAGCGACGCTGTTGAGCCCCGCGCCGCCGTATTCCTGCGGCGTCGTCGGCCCGAACATGCCGAGCTCCGCGCACTCCGGTACGAGTTCCATCGGGAACGTGCCGTTCTCGAAGTGCTCCATCGCGATCGGCAGGTAGCGCTCGGTGACCCATGAGCGCACGGTGTCGCGCACCATCAGTTCGTCTTCCGAGAACTGGTCGTCGAGGAGCAGGTAGTCGAGTTGACGGAAGTTGGCGAAGGAACCCATGGGATGCTCGTTTCGAGGCTCGCAGGTCGAGGGAACGCGCGCGGCTCGCGCACGAACCCGGGGCGGTTTCGAAGGCCGCGCATTCTAGCGGCGGAGTTCGCGCGCACGAGCCCGCAACAGGCGCTGCGCAGCACGTTTTCCGCAGCTGCAGCGCACCGAACTCATGCGCAGACGGTCACGGACACTGTGCGCGCGAGGACCGACTCGCGCCGGCGGTCAGTGCCGAACGTGATTGTCACGAAACGCAGCCTCGAGCTCGGACGCGAGCGTCGCCGCGCGTTCGGCGGCCTGCTCGGGCGCAGCACCTCCGAAGCGTGCTGCGACGAGTTCGTCGACGAGCGCCGCGGCGCGAGCCGCAGCGTCGGACGACACGCCGCGCGAGCGCAGTCGTGCGCGCAGGTCGCCGCCGATCACGGCAGCGGGCGCGCACTTCAAGAACGACGCGAGCAACTCGAGCACGGCGCGCGATAGATCGTTGTCCGGCGCGCCGAGCGCGCGGCGAAAATCCGCTGCGTCGAAGGCACCTGGGCCGGCTTGCGCGCGCGAACTGCGGCGCCGAACGAGCACGGCGAGCAGCGCCGCTACGGCACCCGCGCCACAGGCGATCGCCAAACCAACCCACGGACTCTTGCGCAGCGCGACGCGGCGCGCGTCGGTGGCTTCGATCGGCGACGCGCCCGCGTTGGCCCGCACCGTGATTGCGATCGGAGCGCTGCGCAACGTGCGAAAACTCGGCGGATCGAGAGGATCGAAGAAGCTGAACTCGATGCTCGGAACCGCGACGACGCTGCGCGACAGCGGCGCGAGGTCGTATTCGATGCGCCGTTGCGCCGCATCTATGTGCTCGATCGTGCCGCGCAACGCGAAGCCCTCTAGACGATCGAGGCGCGGCGCACGGAAGTGCGTCAGATCGCAATCGCCGTCCGCGACGATGCGCAACTCGAGCAGCACACTCCCACCGGTTTCCACTTCGCGCACGGCGACGTCCGCTGAAAACGCGAACCGACCGACGGCGCCGGTAAAGCTCGCCGGTCGCCCGATCTCGGGCACGCTCTCGACGTCGAGGGTGAGCGTGTTGCCGCGCACGAACACGTCCTCGCGATCGAGCGCCGTGCGGCCTTGAACGAAGCTCTCGTCGAAGCGCGTCGCGAACGCGAAGTGCAGGCGCGGCGCAGCGAGTTCTACGCGCCCGGCTCGCGTCATCAGGAAGCGCCGCGCGACCTCGATCGTCGCCAGCGCGCGGCCTTCGACCGCGAGGACGTCGAGGCGCCTTGCTGCGCCGAGCGCTGCGTTGACGACACAGCGTTGCGGCGCTCCATTCGGCGCATCACCGAGCAGCAGCGCGCCCTCGAAACCGTCGAGCCACGGCGCATCGATCCGCAGCGGAACATCGAGGTGTTGCTGGAACGGCTGCACCACTTGCGTGCGCTCGAATTCGCGCTCGAAGCCGGCCTGCACGCTGAGCGTGAGCACCTCGCCCTCGAAGCAGCGCGCGCGCGAAGTCCGCGCTTCGAGCGTGGCGCGGCCGTCGCCCGTGACGTC
>CAYHRR010000615.1:0-2626 GCA_964358875.1 uncultured Planctomycetaceae bacterium
TGTCGCGCTTGACGAGGCGGTGCAGCGCTTCGAGCGCGTCGGGATGCGGCATCTTGCCCAGCGCGTCGACCGCGGCTTGCACGACGCGCGCGTCCTTGTCCTGCAGGCCCTTCGCGATCCATTCGATGACACGTGCGTCGAGCGCGTCGACGCTCTTCGCGATCGTGTCGACGCGCAGTTGCGGCGCGGCGTCCTTGGCAAAAGCCTTGGTCAGCTCGGCGACGGCAGCCTCGATGCGCTTGGGGTCCGGCGCCGGTGCGGGCTTGTCCTGCAGCGGCAGTGCGACGACCAGAGCGAACAAGCATGCGGCGATGTTCATGGCGGATCTCCTTGGCGGGCGAGGCTAGCAAGCCGTTGAAGGAACGACGTTGCCTGCAGGCGCGCGCGGAGTCGAGGGCGCGCGCGCTCGTTGCACGGAGTTCATCAGCGGGTTGCCGTCGCATGCGACGCACCGACTTGGTGCCGGGTTCGCTGCTTGTGGGCTGAAACCCGGCAGTTTGGCCGAGGTGACGAGCGCGCGCTGAATCAGGCGCACTCGTCGTCGCGCGCCGGCGTCAGGGGCACACGACGAAGTGCACGCCGTTCGAGAGCATCGTCGTCTTGGGGCTCGGCGGGTCGCGAAACCAGCCTTGCGCGTAGACGTGCTGCCCGGCCGCGAAGGGTTGGCCGACGGCGAAGGGGTGCGTCGCGATGAAGGCGTTCCAGTCGACCGAGAGCACGCCGTCGCATTGACCCGCCGTTCCGCCGGCGCTCTGCGGCGCCATGCGTTCGACCGGCGACTTCACGCACATGAAGCTCGTGCTCGGCCCCCACGCGAGCGGCGTGAAGCCGCTGTTGTCGGCGCCATAGAAGAGGATGCCTTGCTGTCCGCCTTCGACGTTCGCGACGGAGATCGTGAAGCCCGAGCCGGCGCTCGCACTCGGCGTGCCCGTGCCGGAAATCGCCGCGACGCAAGCGTTGCTCGTCACGCCGCCCGTGCAATAGCTCACCGGCGGCGCGCAACTCGCGACGACGACCACGAGTTGCGAGGTCACGGGGTCGAGCAAGTTCGGAAAATTCGGCTCCGACGAGCAATCGACCTTGAGGCCGACGAAATTCGCGCCGCCGTTGAGCAGCGACTGCACGGTGCTCGTGACGTCGAACGAGTAGGTGAACGAAGTTTGCGTCGGCGGGTGGTACGAGCCGCCGCCGACGATGATCGCCGCGACTTGGAAATCGCTGAGGTCGACCGTGCCGTTGCCGGCGTACAGCGCGAAGTCGAAGGTGCGCGGACCGTTGTCGAAGGCGTTGTTGACCGACACCGTGCCCGAAAGCGTCGCGCTCTGCAGCGTCGCTCCGGCGAGCGCCGTGAGGTCGAACTCCTGCACAGCGCGATCTTCCTGGGTCGACGTTTGGCGCAGCAATCCGGGGAACGTCGGTGCGTTGAAGGAATCGCCGAGGCCGTCGCGCGGGGCGTCGTGGATCGAATTGCTGACGCTCGGCCCGAAAGTCTGCGCGGACGCGGCGGCGGCCAGCGCGAGGACGCACAACAGGCTGCGCATGGGTCGAATTCTCATCGGTGTTTCTCGGAGTTCGCTGGTCGCGCGAAAGGCTACTCGACCTGCGCAGTTTGCGCCGTTAGAAGCCACACCATGCACACGTCGCGATCGTTCACTTCGAGTCTTGTCTTCGTGCTGCTCGGCGTCGGCTGCTCGGTCGAGGCCGCACCTCCGCCGGTCGTGGTGACTCCGCCGCCGGTCGTGCCCGAAGTGGCGAAGCGCGTCGAACTCGGCATCGACGTGTTGCTCGCGCCGGGCAGCGAGTACGCCGCGTTGCTCGTCGGAAAACGCGTCGGCTTGATCACCAATCCTTCCGGCGTCGACGGCGCACTCGTCGCGACCGCGGATCGATTGGCGCACGACACGCGCTTCCAACTGCAGAAGCTGTTCGGTCCCGAGCACGGCATTCGCGGCGATGCGGCGGCAGGCGACTCGGTCGGCGACGCGCTCGATCCCGTCACCGGCATTCCGGTCGAGAGCCTCTACGGCGCGCGCAAGTCGCCGTCGCCAGAAGCGCTCGCCGAGCTCGACGTGATCGTGTTCGACATCCAGGACATCGGATCGCGCACGTACACCTATGTTTCGACGCTCGGCGAAGCGCTCAAAGGCTGTGCGGCGGCGGGCAAACCGCTCGTCGTGCTCGATCGTCCCAATCCGATCGGCGGAGTCGTCAGCGAAGGCGCTGTGATCGAAGAGCGCTTCAAGAGCTTCATCGGATGGGGCCCGATTCCGGTGACGCACGGCATGACCACGGGCGAGATCGCGCGCTATTGGAATGCGGCGCTCGCGATCGGATGCGAGTTGCACGTCGTGCCGCTGCGCAATTGGAAACGCTCGATGGCCTGGGAGGACACGGGCCTGACCTGGACGCAGACCTCGCCGCACATTCCGCACGCTCTTCAAGCGCATCTGTACGTCGCGACGGGCATGGTCGCGTCGTCGCTCAAGAACGTGAGCGACGGCGTCGGCTCGACGTTGCCCTTCGAGATCATCGCGGCCGAGTTCATCGACGGGCCGCGCTTCGCGCGCGAGCTGTCGGCGTTTGCTCTGCCCGGTGTGCGTTTCCAAGCGCTCGCCGTGAAGCCGTT
>CAYHRR010000616.1:0-2604 GCA_964358875.1 uncultured Planctomycetaceae bacterium
ATCGCTGAGGCGCTCGATCATCGCGGCAGAGGATGACCGCCCCGCGTGCCGGCGACCAGCGCCGTGCATGGGGATTCCGCGCTCAACGCGGACCGCCGATTTGGGCCAAGCGCTCGCGCACGCTCAAGCCGCAGCCCGGCAAGCGCAACTGAGGTGCGATGTCCGCCAACGGCGCCAGCACGAAGGCGCGCTGCTCCATCAACGGGTGCGGCACGCTCAAGTCCGGCTCGTCGATGCGCTGCGCGTCGTACAGCAACAGATCGAGGTCGAGCGTGCGCGGTCCATGGACCTCGACGCGTTCGCGGCCGGCCTGCGCTTCGAGCTCGTGCAGCCGCGCGAGCAGCGCGCGCGGTGCGAGTTCGACCTCGAGCTCGAGCACGCCGTTCAGAAAACGCGCTTGGCCCGCAGGCCCGCCGATCGCTTCCGTGTCGTGCCAGCGCGAGCACGCGACCACGCGCACACCGGGCGTCGTGCCGAGCTCGCGCAACGCGCCGTCGAGGAATCCGCGCCGATCGCCGAGGTTCGAGCCCAGCGCCACGAACGCGCGCGCTCCCATGGCCTCAGCGCTTGGCGCCGCTGGAGAACACGTCCTCGTCGAGCGGCACGTTCGACGCCGGCGGTGGGCTGCGCTTGGAGAACAACTGGCGGATCAGGCCGAAGGCGACGAAGCCGTTGATCGCGATGAAGAGCACGATGATCGGCGCCGCGAACAACAGGAAGGCGGCGAACACGAGGTACACGAGCACCACGAAGCTGCCCTTGCGCGTCAGCGACGCGACGGCGTGCGGGTAGCGCACGCGGCTGACCATCAGGAAGCCCAGGCACGGCAACAGGATCGCGATCGCCGGAAGTGCCCAGGGCAGGAGCCTGTCGAGGTGGATCTGCGGCACGAGCTCGAGCACGCGACCGAGCGGTGTCGGCGTGCCGTCGTCGGTCTCGACCGCGTCGGGCCGGCGCAGCAACAGATAGAAGAGCAACGACGACACCAGCGCGCCTGCAGCCGCCGGCGACGGCAAGCCCTTGAATTCGCGGTGCGAACTCTCATCGGGCGTGGTCTCGAGGTTGAAGCGGACCAGGCGCAGGATCGCCATCAAAGCGAAGGCTGCGGAAGCCAAGAAGTGCAGGCGTGGATTGCCGCCGTAGCCGACCAGCGGGCCCTCGTGCTCGATCAACACCTTGGCGAGCAAGGCCGGCGCGACGCCGAAGGTCAGCGCGTCCGAAAACGAGTCGAGCTGCGCCCCGAACTCGCTCGAACCGCCGGTGATGCGCGCGACCTTGCCGTCGAGCGCGTCGAACAACATGCCGAGGAAGATCAGCCAGCAGGCGCGCTCGATGTTGGCGTAGAAAATCGCCGGGTCGCTACCCGACAACGCGAGCGCGTCGATCGCCTTGGCGATCGCGAGCAGACCGCAGAACGCGTTGGCGAGCGTCAGCAGGTTCGGAAGGGCTGAGATGCGCCGCATGGGCCGAGCAGCATAGGCCTTGAGCTGCGCCGACGAGAACCGCGCTGCGGCGAACCGCAAGCGTCGTCGCGCACGAAGGGCGCGCGCCGCCGGTCGACGGACGCGCACAGGATCTCGCTCCTGAGCTGAACGCCGTCGGCTCGCTCGCTAGCATTCGCGCCATGAGCGAGATCCTGAGCATCCACGGCCGCGAAATCCTCGACAGCCGCGGCAACCCCACCATCGAAGTCGAAGTCCTGTTGGAGAGCGGTGCGGTCGGTTCCGCTGCGGTGCCGTCCGGGGCCTCGACCGGCCACTACGAAGCGCACGAGTTGCGCGACGGAGGCAAGCGCTACGGCGGCAAGGGCGTCCTCCAGGCCGTCGAACACGTCAACGGCGAGATCACGCGCGCGCTGACGGGCATGGAGGCCTTCGACCAGGGCGGCGTCGACAACGCGATGATCGAACTCGACGGCACGCCGACTAAGAAGCGTCTGGGCGCGAACGCGATCCTCGGCGTGTCGCTGGCCACGGCGAAAGCTGCCGCAGAAGAGGCCGGATTGCCGCTGTACCGCTACCTCGGCGGCGCGATCGCCAACGTGCTGCCGGTGCCGATGATGAACATCCTCAACGGCGGCAAACACGCCGACAACAACGTCGATTTGCAGGAGTTCATGATCATGCCCTTCGGCGCAGCTTCCTTCGCCGAAGGACTGCGCGCGGGCGTCGAGGTGTTCCACGCGCTCAAGGGCGTGTGCAAGCACAAGGGCTACAACACCAACGTCGGCGACGAAGGCGGTTTCGCGCCCGATTTGAAGTCGAACGAAGAAGCGATCGAACTGATCCTCGCCGCGAGCGAGAAGGCCGGCTACCAGCCCGGCCGCGACATCAAGATCGCCATCGACGCCGCCTCGGCGGAGTTCCTCAAGGACGGCAAGTACATCGTCGAGGGCAAGGCCAAGAGTTCGGCCGAGATGGTCGAGCTCTACGCGAGTTGGAGCGAGAAGTACCCGATCTTCTCGATCGAGGACGGACTCGATCAAGACGACTGGGAGGGCTGGCAACTGTTGACTGCGCGATTGGGCAGTCGCGTCCAGCTCGTCGGTGACGATCTGTTCGTGACCAACACGCGGCGCGTGCAGACCGGCATCGAGAAGAAGGC
>CAYHRR010000617.1:0-2599 GCA_964358875.1 uncultured Planctomycetaceae bacterium
AACATGAAGCGTCGGCGGCGCGAGCAGCACCTCGCCGCGTTCCCAGCGCAAGATGGCGTCCGCTGGGCGAATCCACTCGCAGGCGTCAAGCTCGCCGCCCTCGCCCAGTTGCACCGCCGCGATCTGCTCGGCGTTCGCCCACGCGAGAAAAAAATGCGTGTCGTAACGAAACGGCGAAAAGTCGGGTGTCACCCAGCGCCCTGCGGGTATGAGCGCGCCGGGCTCGACGACGACGCCGATCTCTTCCTCCAGCTCTCGCACCGCGGCACGCCGGATCGCCTCGTCACTCCCCGCTGGACCATCTTCTGCTTTCGTTGTTCCACCGGGGTACGCATGAAACCCACCCAGCACGCGAAGTGTCGGCGCTCGCCGGGCCCACAGGATTTCGATTCCGTCGTTCGCGTCGCGTCGCATCAGAACGACGGCAGCGGCGATACGCGGAGTGACGGGCGCCATGCGAAGTAGCGTATCACACGATGTTTCGGTAGACTTCGACGCAAGTGAGGGACCGATGAAGCGTTTCATCTTTTTGGGTTTCGTCGTACTCGTTGTCGCGGGCGCGTTTCGTTGCTTCGACAAGGCCAGCGAAGTCTTTTGCCCGGGCGTTGGGGCGACAACACTCGCTGCCGGCCAGCAGTGCCCGACCGTCGACGGCGGCACGACGGACGCCGGCAAACCCGATGCCGGGGTCGATGCCGGGGTCGATGCCGGTTCAGATGCCGGGGCCGACGGCGGCTGATCGCAGTCGCGTTAGACAAATGCTCGATGCAATTCAGTCGAAGCTGTTTCAGTGCGTGCATCGTTTTCGCGCAAACAAGATCGCCCGGTCGTTTGAAAAAACGGCGGCCGGCTTGTTCTTCAAAGAAATCGCCGGCCGGTTAGCCCGTATTTCTCACCACAGCTGAAAACAGGCGGGTCGAAAACCTGTGACGAGCTCTCAAGTTGCGTGGGTCGTGTGCGGCGGTGTTTTCCACGGGATATGACGGGCCAGACAGCGCGGGTTTCCGGCCGCGGCGAGCGAAACCGCGCAACATGCACGCAGGTGTCCCTTTGCGGCGGAATTTGCGACGAGGTCCGAGTCGGTCAAGCAGGCAAAGGGTAGGCGCGTTTTATTTTTTCGAGCGCATGGCGAAAGACCTGCCACATCGGCAAGACGCTGCTGAAGGCGAGGCGAATGCGACGCACGCTGACGGTCACGACGGCCGCGACTTTGAGCAACCGCAGGCGAATGGTTCCGACGTAAGCATGCTCAAGCTTCGTGCCTTCGAGCCCCACTCGGCGCAGCTCGTTGAGCAGAATGTAGGCGATCGAGCTAAAAAACAGACGTAATTGATTGGCGCGCATCGTATGTGCGCTCGTGCGATCGGCGAAAAGGTGGAGCTGCTGTTCCTTGATACGGTTTTCCATGTCACCCCGCGCGCAGTAAACCTTCTCGTACAGCGTCGCCGCGTCGGTGCGCTCGACAGACCAAGACGTCACGACGAAACGTGGATTCGCTTTGCCTGCGATCTGCTCGGCCTTGGCCACCACGCGACGCTCGCGGCTCCAAGTTTTCTGCGTCCGATAGGTCAGCTCGCGAAAAACACGCGCCGGTTTCTCAGTCGCGAGGTGCTGCTTTCTGGCGTCTTCCATCTCTCGGCCGATCACGCGACCGAGACGTGCATTCTTGGCGAGCCCCAGCACGTACCCGACGCCGTTCGCTTCGCACCAGGCCATGATCGCCTCGCGGGCAAAGCCACTGTCCGCGCGAATCGTGATCTCAACCGTCGGCCAGCGTGTCCGAATCTGATTCACGATCCGCGTGAGCTCCTCGACCGAGCCGGACGACGCATCGATATTCGCCTCGCGTAGGCGCGAGCACAGCAGAAAGTTGCCGCATGTGATGTACAGCGGCAGGTAGCAATAGCCGCCGTAGTATCCGTGAAAAAAGCGGCCCTCCTGCGCACCGTGAATCGGATCATCGGTCGCGTCCAGGTCAAGCACGATCGACTCCGGCGCCCGTCGGTGTGCGTCGAGAAAAAAATCGACCATCAACATGTCGAACGCCGGCGCGTTGTGCGTTACTTTCTTGTACCGAGCCTGCGCATCCGCGCCTTCCGGCGTAAGCTCCAAGCGGTTCAGCGTGCTCTTTCCCGAGAGCGCGTGGCCCCGATCCCGCTTGCGCTCCCGGTGCTCACCGAGCACATCTTCCTTGCCCACCGCGACCGCAAACACCACGTCGTCGCGCAGGCAGTCGTGGTCGTTCAGATCCTCGTAGCCGCACGCCAGTCCGAGCACCCTTTGCGACACCATCTCCTCCACCGTGTGCTCGATCCGTTTCGGGTCGCGGTGATCTGTGAAGCACGCCGCCAGTTTCGGGAACAGGCCCATTCGCTCCGCCACCTCTCGGAGCAGCAGCGCGCCGCCGTCCGTGCTCGTCCGCCCCGCCGTTGCTCCACCTTCAACCCGCCGTCGCCCAAAGGCTAGAAACTCGAGCTGTTCCGCGTTACAGTCTGTTGTCGCCACGTCGGTCTCCTTCTGCTGTGGAAAGCCTTTGATAAGCTCCACATAACAGCAAAAGATCGCGTGGCGATACCTTTATGGTGAGAAATACGGGCTA
>CAYHRR010000618.1:0-2582 GCA_964358875.1 uncultured Planctomycetaceae bacterium
GTGCGCGCCTCGAATCGACGAAGGTGCCGATCTCGTCCGCCGCTTGGGTCGGCGCCGTCACCGGCAAACATCCGGGAATCAACGGCGTGTACTCGTTCATGGAGCCGGTCGAGGCGAGTTACGACGTCAAGCTGATCAGTTCGCGTTCGAACCAAGCCTCGCCGCTGTGGCGCATCCTCGGTTGGAACGGCATGCGCAGCTTGGTGTTCAACGTGCCGGTCACCTTTCCGCCCGAGCACGTCGACGGCGTGATGGTCGGCTGCATGCTCTCGCCCTTCGACGCCGACTACGCCTATCCCGCAGGTCTCACCGAGCGCCTGCGCGCGCGCGGTTTCGTGCCCGACCTCGGCGTGTGGCGCGAGAAACGCACGGGGAAACTGAGCTTCGAGCGCGTCGAGGAGCAGCTCGCCATCAAGGAGAAGATCCTGATCGAGTTGCTCGGTGAGCAGGACTGGGACTTCTCGATGATCGTGTTCAAGGACCTCGACGTGTGGTGCCACCAGGCTTACGACGCAGATCTGCAGGGCAGCGTCGCGCGCCACTACGAGTTGCTCGACGCGACGCTCGGTCGCTTGCTCGCAACGGTCGGCGCCGATGTCGACGTGGTGTTGATGTCCGACCACGGTTTCGAGGCCTACCGCAAGAGTTTTTTCATCCAACCGTGGCTCGTGCAGAACGGATTTGCCGCGCAGAGCACACAGCCGAACGTCACACCGCTGCTCGATTCGGCGAACCTCGCCGAGCGTCGCGCGATCGAGCATCAACAGTTGCTCGAGCAGCTCGATCTCTCGCGCAGCGCGGCCTTCGGTTTGGCATGCGAGGCGAACTACGGCGGGATTCGCCTCAATATCAAGGGCCGTGAGCCGCGCGGCGCGATCGAGCCCGCGCAGGTCGAGCGCGTGCGCAAGCAACTCATCGACGCGCTGCTCGCCACGCGCATCGAGGGCCGCGCCGGTCCCGTCGTCACGCATGTGTTTCGAGGAGAGCAGCTGTATCCGGGTCCGTTCGCGGCGCGCTTGCCCGACTTGGTGTTCGAACTGGCGCCGGATATCGCTGCGCGTTCCGAACTCGCGGAGGTGGTGTACGGCGAGCACACCGAGCCGTGGTCCGATCACCACCTCGAGGGCATTTTCATCACGGCGGGTCCGTCGTTCGCTGCGCGCACCGAGCGCGGCGACGTGTCGATTTTCGACCTCGCGCCGACCGCGCTCGCCGTGCTCGGCCTGCCTGTGTACGCGGAGATGAGCGGGCGCGTGCACGCCGAACTCTTGCGCGACGTTTCGACGTTGCGCTCGCTGTCGGAGGCGCGCGATCCGGCGGCGCAGCGTGGCTATCACCCCAGCGAAACCGACTACGCGCCCGAGCAGTTGCGCGAAGTGAAGAGTCGGCTCGCGGAAACCGGCTATGCGCAATAGCGACGCAGCAAAGGTGCGCGAGGTCGAAGCCGTGGTCGTGCGAAACGTCGACGACGTGCGCGACGTGCGGACGGTCGGCGACGAGCGCGACCTGCGCCTGGGGCTGTGGCCGACGTTGGTTCTCGCGCTGGCCTCGTGGTTGGCGTGGCGCGGTGTCCTCGACCTCTCGCTGTACGCGTGGGATTCGTACCCGCTGATCGCAGCGGGCCGCGTGCGCGACTTCGGCGAGTTCGTCGGGACCTTTCGCGAAGAGCTGATGGACGGTCGCTTTCCCGGCGGGCACTACTACCGACCGCTGGTGCATTTGTCGTTCGCGTTGGACCACGCCATGTGGGGGCTGAACGCGTTCGGATACCACCTCACCGATCTCGTGTTGCTGGCCTTGGGCGGCCTCGCGACGGCGATGCTCGCGCTGGCCTTGATCGGCAGTCCGCGTCGCGGCCTGGCTCTGCTCGCAGGGCTCGCCTTCGTCGCGCATCCCGTGCATTTCGAGATCGTTCCGCTGCCGCCGCGACGCGCGGACGAGCTGGCGCTCGTGCTGACTTTGTTCGCCTTGACCTTCGCGGCGCGCAAACGTGGAAGCGCAAGCGTCGTCGCAGCCCTGTGCGCACTCGGCGCCGCGGCCTCGAAGGAAACGGGTGTGTTGGCGCCGCTGTTGATCGCAGCGCTCGCCTTCGCGATGAGCGACGCGCGCTCGCTCGGTGCGCGAGTTCGCGCCGCGCTCCATGCGAGCTGGTTCGCGTTCGCGCTGGTGATCGCTTTCGTCGTCGTGCGCAGCGCAGTGCTCGGCGGGCTCGGCGGGGGAGCGCGAACTTCGTTGCACGCAGCCGGTGCGAACCTCGCGACCGTCGTGCAACGCTACGCAACGCTCGTCGTCAGTCCCTTGCCGCCATCGTTCATCGCCGGCGCCGGTCTAGCGCTCGCCATCGGCGCGGCGCTCGTCGTCGCGCTGCTCCTCAGCCTCGCGCGCGCGCGCCCGAGCGTGGGAAACGGCCTCGCCCTGCGCCCGCGCGCTGCCGCGGGTTTCCTCGTGTTCTGGACGGCGACGCTCGTCGCGCTCACGGCGTTCTCGGGAACCTATCGCGCTTGGTATGCGCTGCCCTTCGTCGCGCCGCTCGCCGTGCTGGCAGCGCTCGCGCTCGCCACCGGCCGCGACGCGCGCTCGAT
>CAYHRR010000619.1:0-2575 GCA_964358875.1 uncultured Planctomycetaceae bacterium
TCAATCGATTTGCTTCGACGGCGGTTGGCGCGTGCTGTGCGGCCAGATTCCGCTTCGCGACTACACCGCCCCCAACGGTTTCACCGTGCACGTGATGCAGGCCGCGTTCTTCGCCGTGTTCGGTGTCAACTGGTTCGCGTACTGCCTGCACGCAGCCGTGATCAACGCACTCGCCGTGTTGCTCGTCGATCGCCTGTTGTTGCGGCTGGGCCTCGAGCGCTGGGCCTCGAGCGCCTTCGCGTCGTGCACGGCCTTCGCGTTCTATCCGCCCTTCGGCGTGCCCTACATGGACCAGCACGCCTTCTTCTTTTCGCTGCTCGCCTTGCTGCTCGCGATCACGGCCGCGACGAGCACGAGCGCGCGCGCGCGACGTTGGTGCGGATTCGCCGTGCTGCCTGCGCTCGCCGCCGCCTACTTGTCGAAGCAAATTCCGTCGCTGTTCTTCTTGCCGGCGGTGCTCGTTGTCGCCGCGTGGGCTCCGCACGAACGAGCGAAGCTGTTGTGGCGCTTTGCAACGAGCGCACTCGGCGTCGTCGCACTGCTGTTCTTCGCAGGAGCCTTGCTCGGCGTCGAGGCACACACGGTCGACACGTACTGCGTGCGCCTGCCGACCGAAGAAGGCGCGCGACGCCTCGGCTACGTGCCGAGCGTCGCGGCGCTCCTGGAGCGCTTCGAGCAAACGCGCGCACGCTTCGGCCTGTGGTCGATCACGTTCGTCCATGTCGTCGGATGCGTCGGCACGCCGGCGGCGCTCGCGGCAGCTTGGAAAATGCTGCGCGCGCGCGACTGGAAGTGGGCCAAGCCGATCGGCGCGGCGCTCGCAGCGGAATTCCTGCTCGTCGCCTGCCTCGCCTTCATCGCGCTGACTTCGAACGACACGGAAAACGGCGCGGCGCTCGTGTTCGCAGCGGCGGGCGCGGCAGCGGCAGCGGTGTACGCGCTCGGCGTCGCGCTCGGACCGCGCGCAACGCAGATCGCGCGGTGCGTGGTCGTCGTCGGCGTCGTGATCGCAGCACGCGACACGTGGAAGTTCGAGCGCGACATCGTCGCGACGCGCAGGGTCAACGACATCGGGTTCGACGCCGCGGTCGCTGAGCGTGCCGGCGCTGACTTGCCGCCCGCACTCGCCTTCATGAAGTGGCAGGTGCCGAAATCCGTCGCGCACTCGGCGCGCGATCTCCGCGAACTCGTCGATTTCGTGAGCGCGCAGGGCGGCAACATGCTCGTGATCGGAGACGACGCGCTGCTCTACGGCGTGTGCGACAAACCGTCGCTCGCGCCGTCCTTGTGGTTCCATCCGGGCCTGACGCTGCCGCTGCCCTACGACGCGGAATTCGAGCGCTACGAGCGCGCGCTCGTCGACAACGTCGAACGCGAACACGTGCGCTGGATCGTGCTCGAGGGCGCGCACACTTGGGTCGGCTATGCGCGCGATCCGCACGAAACGCCGCCGCAGGCCGCGTGGATCACGCTCGACACGTTTCCCAGGCTGAAAGCCCTCGTCGACGCACGCAAGAACGGCGAGCGCAGTTTCGGAACGCTGCGCGTGATCGAGCTCGCGCCGCGCTGAGGCTCAACGCCGCAGCGCCGCCGCAAGCGCCTCGACCAACTCGCGCGGCTGATCGGTGCCGATGCGCACCCTACGGCCGTTCTTCAGCTCGAGCTCGACCGCGTCGAGGCCCGACACGTTGAACAACCAACCGTGCGGCGTGAGACGAATGCCCCAGCCGTGCCACCACGCATTGCGCACCGCGCGGGCGGCACGTACATCGGCGAGCGCGTAGCGAAAACGCAGCGGACCGGGTCCGAAACGCGCTACGACGCGCTCGTCGTCGACGATCACGGTCAGCGAGCCGAACAGCACCGACATCGCGAAAAACAGCACGAGAGCAACGGCCGCGATCGTCTGCTCCGAACGCGCATCGAGCTCGCCGCTGCGTCCGGCGAACCACAGTGCTACGAAGCTGATCAGTGCCGACGCGCGCATCGACCAACGGATCACGTGACCGATTTGGGTGTGACGGTAGCTTTCCATGGACTCACTCCGCAGTGCGCCTGCGCGCGAAAATGCCGTAGCTGTGCGCGAGACTCGCGCGCTCGCCCAAACCGTAGACCGCGTGCCAACACACGTCGTCGGGACCATGCGACGGCAAGAGCAACGCGTCGCCGGCTTGCATGCGCACGAACAGTCCGCGCAGGGCGAGCCGGCGCGTGAAGGCCGGCGTCGAATTCAACACGTGCAGCATCGTCGGATCGCTGTCCTGGTCGAGCGCGCGCAAAGCCTTCTTCGGCGTCCCGGCGAGCTTGCGCAGCGCACTCGTGTTCGCGAAGGCCGCGATGTGCTCCGCGAGTTCGCGCTTGGGCAGACCGAACCAGCCCGTCTCGCCCGCGAGCTGCGCGTACACGACGCCGAGCTGGAACGACTCGTCGTCGTGATGGAAGGCCGCGCCGCCACCGGGCGCGTTGTTGTAGATGATGCGCTCCGAGAAGCGCACTCGCCGAGCGCACAGGCGTTCGATCAGGAGGACGAGCTCGCGCTTGCCCGTGATCGCGGCGCATTCGGGGAACAGCGCCT
>CAYHRR010000620.1:0-2569 GCA_964358875.1 uncultured Planctomycetaceae bacterium
ATCGATCTCAACTCCATCAGCCATCCGGACTGGGATCTGGTCATCGGCAGCATCGCGGCCTTTCACGCGCCGTCGAGCTCGACCGGCGGCGGCTACAACCCGCGCCGCAAGTACATGATGGGCGTCAATTCCGTGCGCTTCCTGCGCCGCTGGGGCGGAGCGCGCGCGTGGACGAGTTTCGTGGTCTACGACGTGCTGACGTTGCCGCTGCTCTTGCTCGCGGGCCTGTTCCGCGGTCGCACGAAGGCCGTGCTCGCCAAAGCGCTCGGCATTTTCGACGGCTTTCGCGGCAAGCACATCGACGCCGCGACGGTGCAGCCGGGCTCGCACTGGCTCTGGTAGCGCGCGGCGAAATTCTCGCCGAGCTTTCGGCGAACCGCGCCGGGTCGGCGGGGTAGGTCCGTAGAGTCGGCGGCCCATGAGCCGCCTCTCGCGCCACGCATGAAGTTCAAGTTCACCGCCGTCGCTTTGCTCGTCTGCGCTGCGCTGTATGCGTGGAGCGAGGTCGCCCGCTCGCCCGATGCTGAGCCCTTAGCTGCGCGCGCGCCCGCGTCACCGACCGAGCCGGAGCTGGAGCCGAGCACGATCGAGGCGCACGTGGAACCGCTCGTGACGTCGGACGAGCGGTTTGCGGTGGTCGTGGACTGGAGGCTGGGAGCAAGAAGCACGCTTGAGGTTCCGACGCCTGTTCCTGCGGTGGACATCGGTCCCGCGCCAGCACATCTGGTCGTGCGGGCGGTGGACAAAGACACGGGCGCCGCTCTCAGCGCGATTCGAGTTCGAGCCCTGAGCGACACGCGTTTCGCGAACGAACGCAGTGACGGCACCGGAGGACAGGTGTATGTCGGAATGACGCCGGGGACCTACGACTTGCTCGTGTCCGCCGACGGCTACGACTCGCTCGAATTGCCGGCCGTCTTCATCGCGAGCGGCGCGATCGTTCGCTTCGATCCCGTCCAACTGCCACCGGGCTCAGGGCGCATCGTCGTGGATGTGATCGGCGAACGAGCGCTCGACGGATTGTCGGTCGAGCTGATCGGCGCGGGCCGCCATCCCTGTGCGCTGTGCAGCGCGGATGTTGAGAACGGTGTTCACGTCGCCGTCGCTTTTCCCGCCGAGCGCAAGACGCCTTGCGCAGCCTGCGGATTCGCGCGCGACAGGTCGCTCTTGCCGATCACAGGCAAGCCGTGCGTCGAGTTCAGCAACCTCGCGCGCGAGAAGTACGTGCTGCGGCTCGTCGGTGCGGGGGGCGAAGTCATCGGCGACGCGCGTGAGTTCGAACTCGCGTGCGGCGAGGCTCAGCGCGTGACCCTTGACGCAGCGCATTGGCGAATGGTCGAGGTTGAAATTGCCGACACCGACGGCGTCTCGCTCGCAGCCGAGTGGGCGCGACGTCTGGCGGCTCTGGAGTCGGAGGTCGAACAGGACCTTGAGTCCTTCGAGGACTTGGGCGACGACGGCTTGCCGGTCGAGCTTCTCTTCAGATGCCGCGAGCAGCGCGTTGCTGAAGCCACCGTGACCCCACCCACGCCGTTTGGTTTCGGGCGTTGCTTCAGCGTCGGTGGCGCCACTGTTTGTCCCGCCGGGCGCCGAGGACCGCGCGCGACGGTAGACCATGCGCGCCGACCGGAAGACACACTGTTGCCCCAGCTTCGCGCGCCCTACGTCGAGCCGTACATCGTGCCGTGCGAATTCGACGCGCGTGGCCTCGTCATCCTCGGACCGGTGAGTGCATCGGAACTCGAGCTCACGGCGAGAGCGGGCGTGCTCAACGCCAAGGCGACGCTGACTCAAGAGCGCGGGACGACGCGCGTCAGGCTGCAGTTCCACATCGATCCGCGCTCGAACGGCGATGCGCGTGAGGGTGAGACGTATCGAGCGCTCGAGTCGGCGCGCGATCACTGACACCGAAACCATGAGATTCCGATTCACCGCGGCTGCGCTGCTCGTGTGCGCTGCGCTGTATGCGTGGAGCGCGTTCGAGCGCGCACGCGACGCTGAGCCCGTGGCCGCGCTGGAATCACCGTTCCGGCCGGCATCGAGCGCGGCGACGAGGCCCGTCGAGTTCGACGACCTGCTCGACGTGCAGGATCACGGAGTCGAGCTCGTCTCGGACGTCACGACGATGCCTGAGCGCGTCGCGGTCGAGAGCGAGTCCCCTGCGCAACGGACCTCGCCGGCGGGACACCTGGTCGTGCGTGCTGTGGAGCTCGGAACGAACGTCCCTGTCCAAGCGCTCAACGTGCGCGCGATGAGCGAAACGCGCATCGCGAACGAGCACGCCGAGCCGGGAGTGGAGCAGCTGGCCTTCGCTTTGACGCCGGGGATCTACGACCTGCTCGTGTCGGCCGACGGCTACGACTCGGTCGAGGTCGCGGCCGTGTGCATCGCGAGCGATGCCGTCGTTCAGCTCGATCCGATCGAGTTGCCGCCCGGCTTTGCTCGCATCAGCGTCGACTTGATCAACGCGGAAGCCCTCGACGGCCTGTCGGTCGAGCTCATCGGCAACGGTCGTCGGCCCTGCACGCTTTGCCGCGCGAACTTCGAGGGCGATGATCACGGCGCACGC
>CAYHRR010000621.1:0-2565 GCA_964358875.1 uncultured Planctomycetaceae bacterium
TCGTGTACCTCCCCCACCTCGACTATTCGCACCAGCAATTCGGACCGACGCACGAACGTTCACTGCGCGCGCTCGAAGAAGTCGACGCTGTTTTTCGCTACATCCAGGTGGCCGCCGACCGCGCCGGCGCGAGCGTCGTCGTGGTCAGCGAGTACGGGCTCGAAGACGCGCACAAGGTCGTGCACGTCAAACGCACCTTGCGCAAGGAGGGCTTGCTCGAAGTGCGCCCGACGCCGGCCGGCGAGATCCTCGACACGTTCGCGAGCAGCGCCTTCGCCGTTGCCGATCATCAAGTCGCGCACGTCTACGCGCGCAGCGAAGAAGCGCGGCGCCACGCGGCGAGTGTGCTGCGCAATCTCGACGGCGTCGGCCTAGTGCTCGATCGCGCGGCGCAGCGCAAGTTCGGACTCGATCACGCGCGCTCCGGCGACCTCGTCGCCTTCGCGAACAAAGGTGCTTGGTTCAGCTACTACTACTGGCTCGACGACGCGCTCGCGCCGGACTTCGCGCGCACGGTCGACATCCATCGCAAGCCCGGCTACGACCCGTGCGAGCTGTTCCTCGATCCCAAGCTCGCCGCGCCCAAGCTGCGCGTCGCGCTGCGCTTGGCGCAAAAACACCTCGGCCAGCGCTACTTGATGGACGTGATCCCGATCGACGCGACGTTGGTCAAGGGCACGCACGGTCGCATGCCCGACGATCCGCTCGACGGCCCGGTGTTCCTGTGTTCCGAGCCCTTCGGTCCGGCGGGCGACGAGCCGCGCGACGGCCTGATTTCGATGGCGAGCGTGCACGATCGCGTGCTCGGCCTGTTGTTCGGCCGCGAGTGAAACCATGAACGTCGACACGACCGCAGCATTGCGCGCCAAGGCGCGTGCGATCCTCGAGCACAACGCGCAGGTCGGCGTGCCGGCACCGGATTTCGGCGCGGGCAAGGCCTGGCTCAACACGTCGCGTGCGCTGACGCGCAGCGCCGACCTCGCGGGCAAGCTCGTGCTGGTCGATTTTTGGACGCACGGCTGCATCCACTGCACGCACGTGTTGCCCGACCTCGCCTACTTCGAGGACAAGTACGCGGGCGAAGCCTTCGTCGTCGTCGGTTGCCACTCCGCGAAGTTCGCCGACCTGGACGCTGCGCAACAGGTGCGCGCCGCCGTCGTGCGCGAAGGCATCACGCATCCGGTCGTCGTCGACGTCGACTTCGACATCTGGAAGCGCTTCGGCGTGCGCGCTTGGCCGACGTTGATGCTGCTGTCTCCGGACGGGCGGATCCTCGGGCAAGTCGCCGGCGAAGGACAACGCGCCGTGCTCGACGTGTTGATCGAACAAGCGCTCGAGCTGTACGGCGCGCTCGATGAAGAGGTCGGCAACGTCCTCGATGCGCGCGCGTTGCCCTTGCGACCCGAGCGCACGCGCGAACTCGCGCGCGAGCTGTGTTTCCCGGGCAAAGTGCTGGCCGACGCGCGCACCCGGAGTCTGTACATCGCCGATTCGGGGCACAACCGCATCGTCGTCACGGACCTCGACGGCAACTTCGTGCGCGCGATCGGCAACGGCGACGCTGCGTTGGAGGACGGCGCGAGCGAGAGCGCGAGCTTCAACGCTCCGCAGGGACTTGCGCTGTACGGCGGAGCGCTGCTCGTCGCCGACGCGCGCAATCACGCGCTGCGCAGCATCGATCTCGCGACCGGCGACGTCGACACGCTCGCCGGCAACGGACGCCAGGGATACGAACGCGCACGCATGCTCTCGGCGCCCAACGCGTCGCTGAATTCGCCGTGGGATCTGTGCGTCGTCGACGGCGACGTGTTGATCGCCATGGCCGGCACGCACCAGCTTTGGCGCTACGACGAAGAGCAACAGGCCGTCGGTCCCTACGCCGGCGACGGCGACGAGCTCAAGCGCGACGGCGCGTTCGAACTCAGTTCGTTCGCGCAACCGTCGGGTCTCGCAGTGCACGGCGAGCGCGTGTTCGTCGCGGATGCCGAGTCGAGTTCCGTGCGCGTGCTCGATCTCGCCGCGCGCCGCGTGACGACGCTCGCAGGTGCGAGCGAGGATCCGCGCAACCTGTTCTGCTTCGGCGACGAGGACGGCGAGGGAGCCGGCCGCCGCTTTCGGCATCCGCTGGGAATCGCCGTCGACAGCGTGGCAAGCAGCGCGAGCGTGAGCGGCAACGAGAGCGCGCTGCTGTACGTCGCCGACAGCTACAACCACAAGCTCAAGTTGGTCGACCCCGAGTCAGGCTCGGTCGCGACCTATGCCGGCAGCGTCGCGGGTTTCGAGGACGGCGACGCCGCCGCAGCGCGCTTCGACGCACCCGGTGGTTTGTCGATCGCGGGTCGCAAGCTGTTCGTCGCCGACACCAACAACCATGCGATCCGCGTGATCGACCTCGAGGACCACGTCGTCACCACGCTCGAGTTGCGCGGCGTGCCGATTCCGCGTGCGGCGTTGCGGCGCGCGCTCAGCCTCGACGCGGCGCCGCTGCCGCGCTGGCCTTCGACGGTCGTGCACCCGCAGTTGCGCCGACGCCTTGCGAGCGGCGACGCGACGTTGGAGCTCGAG
>CAYHRR010000622.1:0-2564 GCA_964358875.1 uncultured Planctomycetaceae bacterium
CCTGATGCCGCACCCCGAACGAAACGTGACGCCTTGGAATCATCCGCGCTGGACCCGCATGGGTCCGCGCAGTGAAGGCGAGGGTCTCGCCTTCTATCGCCGCATGGTGGAGGTCGCGCGAACCGGCGCGAAATGAGGCGCGCCACCGGCCTCCACTCAACACATCTTTCCAACTCGAACTCTGAAGAAATCGCTATGCGCAACTTGCTGTTCCTATCGCTTCTCGCACTGCCCCTTTCCGGTTGTGTCGTCGCCGCCGTCGGCGCCGGCGTGGTGGCGAGCTCGCAGATGCTCGACAACAACGTGTACACCGCCATCATCAACAAGGACTCGGCGGTCGTGTGGAACACGACGAAGGAGTTCCTGTCCGCCGAAAGCCAAGAGCTCATCGAGTGGGACAACCAAACGCGCATCGCCACGGCGAAGCTCGACAACTCGCGCGTCACGGTCAAGGTCGAGACCTACGACCTCGACAAGTCGGTCCTGACCGTCGCGGCGAAGAAGTACATGTCGACCGTCAATGACGGCGAGATGGCCAAGCTGATCATGGAGCGGCTGCAGCGGCGCCTGGAGCACTGATGTTTGGCGTCAGTGCGAGTCATCGCTTGCGCTGATGCGCGGCGTCAGTGCGAGTCGTCGCTTGCACTGATGCTCGGCGTCAGTGCGAGTCATCGCTTGCGCTGATGCGCGGCGTCAGCGCGAGTCATCGCTTGCGCTGATGCGCAGCGTCGGTGCAAGTCATCGCTTGTGCTGATGCTCGGCGTCGGTTCGCGTCAGCGCAAATAATCGCTCGCGCTCGCGCGCAGCATCAACGCAGGCGTGCGACGGCGCTCAGCGTCGCGCACTCGCCGACGGACGCGCCAGCGGCGCCGCTGCGGGATCTCCCGCTGCGGCGCCGTGCGGTTTTTCCCGCGTTGCGCGCGGTTTGCGCGCGCAGGCCCGGCACCAGCCGAACAGGCGATGGGCGTGACTTTCGAGCACGAAGCCGCGTCGCGCGCAGGCTTCGTGCTGCAACGCCTCGATGCGCTCGTCGTGGAACTCTTCGATCTTGCCGCACCCCGAACACACCATGTGATCGTGGTGGCGGTGGCCGGCGATGTGCTCGTACACGAGTTCGCCACGTCCCAAGTCCATCGACTGGATGAAGCCGCCTTCGACGAGCAAATTCAGCGTCCGATACACCGTTGCGCGCGAGACGCGCGGACCGTCCTCGACGCGCATCCAACCCCAGAAATCCTCGGCGCTGAAGTGCTCGTGCGTCGCGAACACGCGTTCGAACATGCGCGTGCGCTGCGCGGTCAGCTTGAGGCGACGCGTGCGCAGGTAGCGCTCGAACGACTTGCGAATGGCGTCTTGCTTCACGTGCGCTCCGAGTGCGGCGGATAGAAACGCGCGAGCTGCTCGGACCTGACTCCCGCCGCGAAGGCGAGGCTGAGCATCCGGTTTCGCAGCGTGGCGCGCAAGGCGCCTTCGGCTTGCCAACGTCGCGCGCTGATCGACAAGCGCGCCCCTGCGATCAGGCGCGGCCTCGCGACGACGCGTAAGCGCCGCGAGAGGTCGACGTCCTCGAACAGCGGCAGGGCGCTGAACCCGCCGACACGCGCGTACAACTCGCGCCTGACGATCAAGCCGCTGTCGCCGTACACCATGCCGCGGCGCGCGACGCGTCGATCGGCGAACCACTCGACGCAGCGGTAGAACGCACCAGCTGCGTCGATGTGTTGCTCGAAGGCCGCGACGTTGCACTGCGGATCGTCGAACGCGTCGCGCACGCGCTCGAGCGCTCGCTGTTGGGGCATTCCGTCGGCGTGCAGGAACACGAGCACGTCGGCGTGACTTTCGCGCGCGCCTGCAGCGAGCTGCGCGCCTCGTCCGCGCTGCGCCACGACGACATGCGCTCCGGCAGCGCGTGCGCGCTCGCGCGTCGCATCGCCGCTGCCGCCGTCGGCGACGATCACTCGTTCGACGCGGTCGCGTTCGCCGACGCCGCCGCGCAACAAGCGTTCGACCAACGCGCCGATACGCGCGGACTCGTCGAGCGTCGGCACGACGACGTCGAAGGTCACGGCGTCAGCGGGCCCCCGTTCGTCGCGTCGAGAATCCCCCGCCGTCATTGCTGCGCTCCTGTTCGCGCGGCTTGCGCGTGCCGATGTCGCGGCGACAGAACTTGCCGTCCCAACGCAATTTGTCGAAGGCGCCGTAGGCGCGCGTGCGCGCCTCGAGCATGTCCTCACCGAGCGCCGTCACGCACACCACGCGCCCGCCGTCGGTGACGACCTTCGTGCCCAAACGCTTGGTTCCCGCGTGGAAAACGACGACTTCGCTGTCGCTCGCCGCTGCGTCGAAGCCCTCGACCGCATCGCCCTTGCGATGCGCGCCCGGATAACCTTCGCTCGCACCGACGACACCGACACACGTGCGCGTGTCCCATTCGGGCGCCTCGAGCTCGGCGAGCTTGCCCTTGGCGGTGGCGAGCAGGTACGGCACGAGGTCGCCCTTCCAACGGCGCATCAACGCCTGAGTCTCCGGATCGCCGAAGCGACAGTTGTATTCGAGGACGCGCG